>JBAWAM010000040.1:0-17034 GCA_049589315.1 Myxococcaceae bacterium | reverse complement strand
GCGCTATCTCGCGGCGCCCGTGCTCCGGCACCGGCTCCTGCTCTCACCGGACGCCGAGCTCGACGGCGCCACCGCGGCCGACGTGCTGCGCGAGGTGGTCCAGTCTGTCGAGGTCCCCCGGTGATTCCCTCCACCCGGCTCTGGGTGACGCTGAGCCTGCTGTCGCTCCCGGCGATGGCGGCCGGGTTCATCCCCGGCGTGTGGCCCCTCGTGCTGCTGCTGGATGGGCTGCTGCTGCTCGTCGCGGCGGCGGACTGGGCCCTGGCGCGCTCGGCGAAGCTGGAGCTGTGGCGGGAGCTGCCCACCCGCCTGTCGGTGGGCGTGCCGAACCGGGTCGCGGTGCACGTGGTCAACGGGGGCGAGCGCCCACTGCTCCTCAAGATCAAGGACGACGTCCCCGACGAGTTCGACGTCGAGCCTGCGGTCCTCGAGCTGAGCGCGGACAAGGGCGCCCGGCTCAAGGCGTTCTATCGCGCGGCGCCCAGGAAGCGCGGCCGCTTCGAGTTCGGCGACCTGAACGTCCGCGTGCGCGGGCCGTTCGGGATGATGTGGCATGAGCGGGCACTGCCGGCGAAGGCGTCGATCTCGGTGTATCCCGATCTGCGCGGGGCGAGCCGGCTGCTGCTCTCCGGCGCGGCGCTGGATCTGGTGAACCTGGGGCTGCGGCAACTGCGGCGCGACGGGCGGGGATCGGAGTTCGCCCGCCTCCGCGACTACACCCAGGGAGACTCGGTACGCGACGTCGACTGGAAGGCGACCGCTCGGCGCAACCGGCCGGTGACCCGGGTGATGGAGTCGGAGCGTTCCCAGTCGGTGATCCTCTGCGTCGACGCGGGCCGCTCGATGGCGGCGAAGGTCGATGGGCTCACCAAGCTGGATCACGCGGTGAACGCCGCGCTTTTCCTCGCCTTCGTGGCCATCCGCAATGGCGACCGGGTGGGGCTGGCGGTCTTCTCCGACGGCGTGAAGGCCTGGATTCCACCGGACGCGGGCCGCAAGCAGTACCGGCGCATCGTGGACACCCTCTACTCCGCGAAGCCCGAGCACACGTGGGTGGACTACCTCTCCCTGTTCAAGGAGCTCAGCGTCCGCGTGCAGCGGCGCAGCCTGCTGTGCCTGTTCACCGACTTCCTCGACGAGGATCAGGCCTCCGAGCTGGTGCAGCCGGTGCGGCGCCTGGCGCGGCGGCACGTGCCGTTGTGCCTGACGGTGAAGGACACCGCGCTCGCCGAGCTCCTCCGGACCGACCCGCCCGGCGTGGAGGAGGCCTTCCAGCAGGCAGTGGCGTGCGAGCTGCTCGCCGACCGGGAGCAGCTGAAGGCACGAATCGCCCAGGACGGGGTGCAGGTGCTGGACGTTCACCCCGAGGAGCTGTCACTCGCGGCGGTGAACCGCTACCTGGAGATCAAGGCGCGCGGAACGCTCTGAGTCCGGCTCACGCCGACAGAGATGGGAGCTCGGCCGTTGCGCGGTATCGCGGGAGCCGCAGCCCATAGCGCATGCCGCGCCCCTCGATCGGCTCGGCGAGGACGTCCCCGCCGTGGGCGACGGCGATCTCCCGGACGATGAACAGCCCCAGCCCCATGCTTCGGCTCCCGCCCTTCAGATCGGTGCTGGCGTACGGAGAGAAGAGGCTCGCGATCCGGGCGTCGTCCACCACCGCGCCGTCGTTCTCCACGCACAGCTCCACGACGTCCTCCGAGCTGCGAAGCACGAGCCGGATCTCTCCGGCCGGGTCACCGTACTTCACCGCGTTGTCCAGCAGGTTGGTCAGCACCTGCGTCAAACGCGTGAAGTCCCAGAAGCCGTCGAGCTGCTCCGGCGCGTCGAGCCGGATCCGACGGTTCGGGTGGACCGTCTCGAAATCCTGGACCAGCTTCCGCCCAAGCTCCGACAGACAGGCGCGCTCTCGTCGGAGCGAGAGCCCCTGTCCCAACCGGAGCCGGGTGAAGTCGAGGAAGGACTCGGAGATGCGCTGGATCTGCTGCGTGCTCGCGAGGATCCGGGCGAACTGCTTCTCGTGCCGGCTGCAATCGCAGGAGGTGCGCAGCCCAAGCTGCGCGGCGGCGCGAATCACCGCGAGCGGACTGCGAATGTCATGACCCAGGATCGCCGAGGCCTGCTGTTCGAACTCCGCCGCGCGCTGGGCTTCGAGCTCTGTCCGCCGGCGCTCCGCCAGCTCCAGCTCGCGCAGCCGCAGCAACTCGCCCGTGACGAAGAGGTCGACGAAGAACTTCACCTTGGCGCGGAGGATGTCGGGATCGATCGGCTTGAGCAGGTAGTCGACTGCGCCCTGGGAGTAGCCCTTGAGCACGTGCTGCATGCCGTGGCTCTGGGCGGTGACGAAGATGATCGGCACGTGCGACGTCGCCGGCCGATTCCGGATCAGGGCGGCGGTCTCCAGGCCACCCATGCCCGGCATCTCCACATCCAGCAGGATGACCGAGAACCGATCGCGGAGGAGCAGGCGAAGCGCCTCATCACCCGACGAGGCCTCCACCACCTGTTGGCCGAGCGGCTCGATGATCGACCGGAAAGCCAGACGGTTCTCCTTCCGGTCATCCACGATCAGGATCGGGGCCTTCACGCTGTCGTCTTGGAGTCGCATACGAAAGAGCCAAACCGGGGCGCGGCGCCGCAGATTCCCCGTCATCCTCCGGCGGCCCGACACAGCCGGGACAGGAGAGCAGGCATGCGCTGCATCGCCACCACGTGCGTGGGCTCGAGAAGGTGCTCGAGCGTCAGCACGCCTCCCCATGATGCGCCCACGACGACCAACGCGGGCCCATTCACCGCCGCCTCCGGTAGATGCGCTCCTCGTCGTCAACGGCTTCGTAGGCGACCGCGTGGGAGGACTGTCCCAGCGACTCCCGGCGGCCGAGGCACAGGAAGCCGCCGCGGCGCAGGCTCTGGTGAAGCAGGTCGTGAACCCGATGCTGCAGCGCCCTGCCGAAGTAGATCATGACGTTCCGGCACAGGATGACGTTGAACTCGTTGAAAGAGCCGTCGGTCGCCAGGTTGTGCTGGGCGAAGACGGTGTTCCTGCGGAACCTCTTCCGGAAGATGGCGCCGTCGTAACCGTACTGGAAGTAGTCCGACAGCTTCGCGCGGCCTCCCGCCGCGGCGTAGTTCTGCTCGTACTCCTGCATCCAGCGCGCCTCGTAGATGCCGCGGCGGGCCTTCTCGATCAGGTGATCGTTGAGATCCGTCGCATAGATGCGGGCGCGATCGAAGAGTTGCTCCTCGATCAGGACGATGGCGACCGAGTAGACCTCTTCTCCCGTCGCACAGCCGGCGCACCACACCCGGACGAGGGGAGACGCCCACAGATGGGGGACGACCTTCTGACGGAACGCGACGTAGAAGCTCGGGTCGCGGAACAACGCCGTCACCCCGACCGAGAAGTGATCGCGGAGCCGGGCGAACACGGCGGGATTCCGGAGCACGATCTCCTGAAGCTCCGAGATGCTCCTCACCCTCTCCTCGCCCATGAACTGACGGACCCGCCGCTTGAGGGAGGTACGCGCGTAACCACGGAACTCCGCGCCGTAGCGCCGGTGGATCGCCTCGACCAGCAGGTCCAGCTCGATCGCCTCGACCTCCAGATCTTCGACGTGCGGCGCGAGGTGCTGGGACATGGATCACCGATGTTCGGTCGCAGGCCCACGCCCGTGCGTCCACACCCGCAGCAAGGAGACGATCTGGTCGGCGTCAACCGGCTTGGTGATGTAGTCGGACGCCCCGGCTTCGATGCACTTCGCGCGGTCCTCCTTCATCGCCTTGGCGGTGACGGCGATGATCGGAAGATCCGCGTGCGCAGGCTCCGCGCGGATGCGCCGCATCGTCTCGTAGCCGTCCATCTCCGGCATCATCACGTCCATCAGCACCGCGCTGAGGTCCGGCGTCGCGTTCACCAGCTCGATCGCCTGGCGCCCGTTGTCCGCGAACAACAGCTGCATCCCGAAGCGCTCGAGGATGCTGGCGATGGCGAAGAGGTTCCGCGCGTCGTCGTCCACCACCAGCACCTTGAGGCCGGAGAGCTGCGGGTCCGACTGCTGGGCCTGGCGGATCATCCGGCGCTTCGCCTCCGGGAGGTTCGCCTCCACCCGATGCAGGAACAGGCTGGTCTCATCGAGCAGGTGCTCCGGCGACCTGGCGCTCTTGACGATGATCGACTCGGTGAGACGGCGCAGCTTGCGCTCCTCCTCCTCGGTCATCTCCCGCCCGGTGTAGACGATGATCGGGAGCTCGGCGTGCACCTCGTCGCGGAGCCTGCGGATGAGCTCCATGCCGGGGAGGTCGGGCAGCCCGAGATCGAGCACCACGCAGTCGACGTGCCGGTTGCGGGCCACCTCCAACGCTTCGTGCGCGGTCCCTACGCCGAGCGACTCGACATCCCCGTTTCCGATGAGCTGCTGGATGCTCTGGCGCTGGGCGGCGTCGTCCTCGACGATCAGCAGCGTCTTCACCCGGCGGTCGAGGAACTCGCGCGTCCGCTGGAGTGCCCCGGTCAAGGCCTCCGGGCTCACCGGCTTGTCCAGCACCGCCATGGCCCCCGCCTGCAGCGAGCGCTGCCGATCCTCCACCGCCGCCGAGATCACGTGCACCGGAATGTGGCGAAGGTGGGGGTCGTGCTTGAGCCGGTCCAGGACCGTCCAGCCGTCGATCGCCGGCAGCCGCATGTCGAGCGTGATCGCCTCCGGGACGTAGCGCCTCGCCAGCGCCAGCCCCACGTCACCCCGCAGGGCCACCAGGCCCTTGAACCCGTTGTCCCGGGCAAGATCGAGGAGCAGCCGTGAGAAGGTCGGATCGTCCTCGATGATCAGCAGGGTCCGGTCACCCGGCCGGATCGCGTCGCGGTCGTCGCGCAGCGCGTTCACCGCGAGGAGTGCCCCCTCGTCACCCGGCTCGGTCACCGGAACTGGCGGCACCGGCGCCTGCCCCGCCGCTGTCTTGCCGGGGCGGAGCGGCAGCGAGAGCGTGAAGGTGCTCCCCGCCCCGGGCTCACTGACCACCTGAAGCTCTCCGCCCAGAAGTCGCGCGAGCTGCCGGGAGATCGAGAGCCCCAGTCCGGTGCCCCCGTACTTCCGGCTCGTGGAACCCTCCGCCTGCTGGAAGGCCTCGAAGATGAGGTCCTGCTTCTCCTTCGGGATCCCGATCCCGGTGTCCACCACGTCGAAGGCGATGTCCGGTCCATCTCGATGGGTGCGGTGGATGCTCAGGACGACGGAGCCCTTGTCGGTGAACTTGAACGCGTTCGAGAGCAGGTTCTTCAGGATCTGCTGGAGGCGACGCGCGTCGGTCCGCAGCGTGCCCGGGAGGTCCGGATCGAGGTTGACGCGGAACTCCAGTCCGCGCGCAGCGGCCAGCTCCCGGAACGATCGCTCGAGCTGGTCGCGCACCATCGCGAGATCCACCTCTTCGTAGTCGACCTGCATCGTGCCCGATTCGATCTTGGAGAGGTCGAGGATGTCGTTGATCAGCGTGAGAAGGTCGGCCCCGGAGTTGTGGATGGTCTGGGCGAACTCCACCTGCTTTGGCAGGAGGTTCCCTTCGGGGTTGTCGGCGAGGAGCCTGGAGAGGATCAGCAGCGAGTTCAGCGGCGTGCGGAGTTCGTGCGACATGTTGGCCAGGAACTCGGACTTGTAGCGGGAGGTCGTGCTGAGCTGGGCCGCCTTCTCCTCCACCGATCTGCGTGCCAGATCGATCTCCCGGTTCTTCCGCTCCACTTCCGCGTTCTGGCGCTGGAGCATCCGCGAGCGCTCCTCCAGCTCCTCGTTCTGCTGTTGCAGCTCCTCCTGCTGCAGACGAAGCCGCTCTTCGGACTTCTGCAACGTGCTGGCCTGCGTCTCGAGTCGCCGGTTCGTCTCCTGCAGCTCGGACTGCTGCGCCCGGAGCTCCTCGGCCATCCCCTGCGACTTCTTCAGGAGGCTCTCGGTCCGCATGTTGGCGGCGATGGTGTTGAGCACGACGCCGATCGTGTCGGTGAGCTGATCGAGCAGCGCGACGTGCGTCTCGCTGAAGCGGTGCAACGAGGCCAGCTCGATCAACGCGAGGACCTCGTTCTCGAAGAGCACCGGAACCACCACCAGCTCGAGCGGCTGCGCCTCCCCCAGCGCCGAACCGATGCGGATGTAATCGGGCGGCACCTCGTGGATGAGGATCCGCTTCTTCTCGATCATCACCTGCCCGACGATCCCCTCGCCCGGCCGGATGCGGTTGGCCAGGTGCTTGCGCTCGGTGAAGGCCCAGCTCGCCATCAGCTTGAGGGCACGCGCGTCCCCCTCGCCTTCGATCAGGAAGAACACGCCGGTTTGCGCCCCCACCAGCGGCGCCAGCTCGCGGAGGATCAGGTTCGACACCTCGGCAAGGTCGCGCTGGCCCTGCAGCATCCGGGTGAACCGGGCGAGGTTCGTCTTGAGCCAGTCCTGCTCGGTGCTCTTCTGCGTCGTCTCCCGCAGGTTGGAGATCATCCGGTTGACGTTGTCCTTGAGGGCCGCCACCTCGCCCTGCGCCGCCACCTGGATCGATCGGGTGAGATCGCCCTGCGCGACCCAGGTGGCGACCTCGGCGATGGCCCGGACCTGGGTGGTGAGGCTCTGCGCCATCGAGTTGACGCTGTCGGTGAGATCCCGCCAGGTGCCCGCTGCGGAAGGCACCCGCGCCTGGCCCCCGAGCTTGCCTTCGACGCCGACCTCGCGCGCGACGGTGGTCACCTGATCGGCGAAGACCGCGAGGGTGTCGATCATCCCGTTGATCGTCTCGACCAGCGTGCCGATCTCCCCGCCCGCTTCGAGGACCAGCTTCCGTTTGAGGTCGCCCCGGGCCACCGCGGTGACGATGTTGGCGATTCCGCGGACCTGGTTCGTCAGGTTCGACGCCATGCGGTTCACGCTCTCGGTGAGCGCCTGCCACGTGCCGGAGACGCCCTCGACCCGCGCCTGACCGCCGAGGCGGCCCTCCGTTCCGACCTCGCGCGCGACCCGGGTGACCTCTGCCGCGAAGGCGGAGAGTTGGTCCACCATCGTGTTGACCGTGTTCTTGAGCTCGAGGATCTCACCGCGCGCGTCGACGCTGATCTTCCGGGAGAGATCTCCAGCGGCCACGGCCTTGGTGACGTCGGCGATGTTGCGCACCTGGGAGGTCAGGTTCGAGGCCATCCCGTTCACGCTGTCGGTGAGATCCCGCCACGTGCCGGAGACCCCTTCCACCTTCGCCTGTCCGCCCAGCCGGCCCTCGGTGCCCACCTCGCGCGCGACGCGGGTGACCTCTGCCGCGAAGGCAGAGAGCTGGTCCACCATCGTGTTGACGGTGTCCTTCAGCTCGAGCAGCTCGCCCCGGACGTCGACAGTGACCTTCCGGGAAAGATTTCCAGCGGCCACGGCCTTCGTCACCTCCGCGATGTTGCGCACCTGGGAGGTCAGGTTGGAGGCCATCCCGTTGACGCTCTCGGTGAGGTCCTTCCAGGTTCCCGAGACCCCCTCGACCCGAGCCTGACCGCCGAGCTTGCCTTCGGTCCCCACCTCCCGCGCGACCCGGGTCACCTCCGAGGCGAACGCGCCGAGCTGCCCGACCATGCCGTTCACCAGCTCCGCGACCTTGCGGACCTCCCCCTCGAGCGGGCGCCCCTCCAGCTCCAGCGGCATCTTCTGGGTGAGGTCTCCGCGGGCGACCGCGCCGATGACCCGGCTCATGTCCATCGTCGGCTGCCCCAGCTCGCCGATGAGCTGGTTCATCGCGTCGATGGTGTCCTGCCAGGCGCCGCGGGCGTTGGGAAGTCGGGCGCGGTACTGGAGCTTTCCCTCGTCACCGACGGTGACCGAGGCCTTCTTCAACTCGGAGGAGAGCAGCGCAATCTGCTCGATCACCTCGTTGAGCGAGTCGCAGGCCTTTCCGAGCAGCCCCTCGGCGTTCTCCGGCATCCGGGCAGAGAAATCACCCCGGCGCACCGCGGAGAGCACCTCGACGAGCTTCGAAAGGTCGATTCTTTCCATGATGGCCCTCGACGGCGTCCAGTGCACGCCGGGGCCACAACCAGGACGCATGAGGAGCCGGGCGGACGGAGCGCGTGAAAAAGATAGTCACGCTCCGTCCGATGGGGCCCTGACTCAATACCAGCGCGGCATGGTGGGACGGGCTGGACGGGCCGGCGCGGACGCGGAAGACGAAGCCGGCTGCCCCGAGGCTGCCGCTCCGCCATCCTGACGCGTAGAGCCACCGCGACCGCCACCGCGAGATCCACCACCTCCGCCACCTCCGCCACCACCACCACGACCTCCCCGGCCGCGGGTGCGCTGCTGTCCACCCGATCTGCCGGCCGGGCGCGAAGCCTGCGGCCTCGAGGCCGGACGGTCGTCCTCCTGCACGGGCACCCCGGCGCCCTTGAACGGGTGATCCGCGACGACAGGGATCTGCTGCCGGATCGTGCGCTCGATGTCGCGCAGGTATGCGCGCTCTTCGTGATCGCACATGGAGATGGAGATGCCCGCCGCCCCCGCGCGACCCGTGCGGCCGATCCGGTGCACGTACGTCTCCGGCACGTTCGGCAATTCGAAGTTCACGACGTGCGTGACCTCCTCCACGTCGATGCCGCGCGCCGCGATGTCGGTCGCGACCAGCACGCGGATCTGCCCGGTCTTGAAGCCGTCCAGGGCGCGCTCACGCGCGTTCTGCGACTTGTTTCCGTGGATCGCCTCAGCGCCGATCTTCGCGGCCAGCAGGTGCTTGGTGAGCCGGTTGGCGCCGTTCTTGGTGCGCGTGAACACGATCACGCGGCGCATGGCCGGATCCTGGAGCAGGTTCACGATGAGCGGCCGCTTCTGGTCGCGGCCCACGTGGTACACGCTCTGCTCCACCCGCTCCGCGGTGGTGGACACCGGGGCGACCTCGATCCGGACCGGCTTCGTCAGGATCGCGTCGACCAGCGACTGGACCTCGGCGGGCATGGTCGCGGAGAAGAACAGCGTCTGCCGCTGCTTCGGAACGGCCGCGATGATCTTCTTCACGTCGCGGATGAAGCCCATGTCCAGCATGCGGTCGGCCTCGTCGAGGACGAGGATTTCGATGGACTGCAGCGACACGAGCCGCTGCTGGATGAGGTCCAGCAGACGACCGGGCGTCGCCACGAGGATGTCGATTCCCCGGCGGACGGCGGCGACCTGCTTGTCCTGTCCTACCCCGCCGAAGATGACGGCGTGGCGCATACCGGACTCGCGGCCATAGGTCTGGAAGCTCTCGCCAATCTGATTGGCGAGCTCGCGGGTGGGCGTCACGACGAGGCAGCGCAGCCGCCCCTTCGCTCCGCCGGCCATGGACAGCTTGTGGAGGATCGGCAGGGCGAACGCCGCCGTCTTGCCCGTGCCCGTCTGGGCACAGCCAAGGACGTCACGACCGGCGAGCACTTGTGGAATGGCCTGCGCCTGGATGGGCGTAGGCTGGGAATAGCCCTCTGCGGCGACCGCGCGAACGAGCGCGGCCGAGAGGCCAAGCGATTCAAAATTCATGTAGGGAATACCTGTGTACGGCCCGGGGTGCGGATGCGCACTCGCCATGGGACCGACAGGCAAGAACGCTGGAGTTTCTGTAACGCCGCGGGTGCTCATAGCATTCCGCGCAGAAACTTACGAGTTCGCGCTCAGCGCGCCCCCGCGCCCTCCACCGCCGCGCCCGGCGCGAACCGCTCCAGCATCACGAGTATGAGCGCCAGGAGCGAGCAGCACACCATCACCGTGGCCATGGGCATCGCGGTTCCATTGGCGAATGCGCTGACGGCCACCGACGCAGCGGCGCTCAAGGTCGAAATGAGGGTTCCGAACAGCGCCGACGCGACGCCGGCCTGCCTCCCGAACGGCGCCATCGCCGCCGCGGTGGAGTTCGGGTTGATCAACCCGACGCAGGCGATCCCGAAGAACAGGGCCGGCAGGATCACCTCGAGCCCCGCCCCTGCCCGGATCGCGGCCCAGAGCACCGCGTTCGCGAGCACTGCGACGGTGATCGCGGCGCGGAGGACCGTGACGACGCCAGAGCGGTGCACCAACCAGCGGTTGAGCTGGGACGCGATGATCAGCCCCATCGCATTCATGCCGAAGATGAGCCCGTACTGCTGCGGCGTGACGTGGAAGAGCTCGATGAACACGAACGGCGAACCGGAGATGTACGCGAACATCGCGGCCCCGGCCGCGCCACCGGCCAGGGACATCCGGCGGAAGTGGCTGTTCTTCAGCATCACGCCCACCGAGCGAAGGATCTGACCCGGGCCGTGTCGGGTCCGAGCCTCGACGGCAAGGCTCTCGGGGAGCAGGAAGGTGGCGATGCCGAGGAACACCGTGCCGATGACCGCCAGCACGCCAAAGAGCGTGCGCCACGATCCGACGAGCAACAGCTGGCCGCCGATCGACGGCGCGAGGATCGGCGCCGCGCCCATGACCAGCATCAGCGTCGAATACAGGCTTGCGGAGTCACGCTCATCGAAGTGGTCCCGGACGATCGCGCGGGCGATCACCATGCCCGAGCAGCCGCCCAGCGCCTTGACGAAGCGCGCTGCCGCGAGGAACGGCAGGCTCGGCGCGAACGCACAGGCCACCGACGCCACGATGTACAACGCGAGCCCGGCAACGAGTGGCGCGCGGCGACCCATCCGATCGGACAGCGGACCGTAGACGATCTGCCCCACGGCGAGGCCGGCGAGATACGTCGCCAGCGTGAGCTGAACCGCCGCGACGTCGACGCCCAGCGACTTCGCCACAGCCGGGAAGCTGGGGAGGTACAGGTCAATCGAGAGCGGCCCGATCGCGGTGAGTGTCCCAAGGATGAGAACGAGTCGGCCTCTCGAGGGGGTGGTCGTCGCTGTCGAAGTCATGGATGCGTCACCGGGTGCTCCGGTGTCGGCGATATCACCCGCGGTGATGAAGCGAAGCAGGTTCGCTCCGTACGACACGAGGGGTTGCCAGGTCGGGCACCCGCCACCCAGGCGACCCGGGCGGGCAGCCGTCACGTGCCTTCGAACAGCGGACGAAGTGTTCGTCTGAACGCGGCGCGGCGGCGCAGCGGATCCGGCACGAACGGCACCGGACCGAGCACCGCCACGCCGTGGCGCTCGGCGATGAGCGCGGGGTTGTCCCGCACGCTGGGATCGGGCTGTGAGGAGGAGCGCACCAGGACCACGGCCCGGACCTTGATTCGCCTTCGTCGAAGCGCTTCGAGCGCAAGTCCGGAGTGGTTCAAGGTGCCCAATCCGGCCCGGGCGACCAACAGAACGGGGAGCCGGAGCAGCGCGATGAGATCGATCACGTCCCGCTCCGGGTCGATGGGGACGAGGAGGCCCCCCGCGCCTTCGACGACCAGTGAGCGCCGATCGAACCGCCTGAACGCCTGCAGCGTTCTATCGATTGACGGAACCGCATGCTGTCGCCGCGCGGCAATCCCCGGCGCCAGCGGCGCCCTGAACCGGTGCGGGCAGATGTCTTCGAGCGGGTCGGAGCTGCGCGCCGCCGCTCTCAACGTGAGCGCGTCCGCAGGCTGGCGCCGATCCGCGCAACCACTCTCGTACGGCTTCATCGGCGCGGGATGAAGACCGGCGTCCGCGAGCAGCGAGAGCAGGGCCGCGGACACCTCGGTCTTGCCGACCCCGGTGTCCGTACCGGTGACGAAGATTCGGAGCGGCGCCGCCATCACCCTTCCGTGACCTCGACGATCGCCTCCCGCGTCGCGCGCCCCAGCCGACCTGCCTCCGCCACCGTGAGCGACAGCGGCGGCATCAGCACCACCACGTTCCCCAGCGGTCGCAGAAGGATCCCGCGCCGGCGCACCGCCATGCAGACCCGGTGGCCCATCCGCTCGGCCCAGGCGTATTCCCCCTTCGTCGCGCGATCATCGTCGCCGCGATCTCGACCGAGGTCGACCCGGAGTCCGAGTAGAACACCCGGGTCAGGCCCGGCGGCGCGATGGAGACGAGCCTGGCCGCCAGCTCGACCGACGGCACCGGCGCGTCGTCCGACCCGATCTGCATCTGCGTGAACGGGTGCCAGACATGGCGGCGGTCCAGCTCGAGGAGCGCTTCGTGTCGTGTGCGGTTCATCGTCCTCCCCGGATCGCGGAGAGCCCCTGGATCATCCGCTCGAGGTGGTCGTCCGTGTGCGCAGCGGAGATCGCCACGCGGAGGCGACTGGTCCCCGCGGGGACGGTGGGCGGGCGGATCGCCTTCACCAGCAGGCCGCGCGCGCGCAGGCTCCGGGAGGCCGCCACCGCCTCCTCCGGATCCCCTATCACCACCGGGAAGATGGGCGAGCGCGGCTCGGCCGCGATGCCCAGGCTTTGCAGCCCTTCGGCGAAGCGCCGGATGTTCCGCCACAGCGTCGCGCGCAGGCCGGGCTGCTGCTCGACGATCTCGAGCGCGGCGACCGCTGCGGCACAGACCGCCGCCGGCAGCGCCGTGGAGAAGACCAGTGAGCGGGCGCGGTTGAAGAGGATCTCCCGGAGCTCCGGCGCGGCGACGACGAACGCTCCGAACGAGCCGAGCGCCTTGCCCAGGGTTCCGACCCGGAAGTCCACCTCGGCCTCGAGTCCCAACGCTTCGGCGAGGCCCGCCCCGTGTCTACCCAGCACGCCGATCGCGTGCGCCTCGTCCACGTAGAGCGCGGCCCCGTGGGTGCGACAGAGCTCGACCAGCTCGCGCAGCGGGGCGAGATCGCCGTCCATCGAGAACACCGCGTCGGTGCACACGACTCGGCGACGGCCCGGCGTGGCGCGGAGCAGGCACTCCAGCGCGTCCAGATCGGCATGCGGGTAGACCTCCTTCCTCGCCCGCGAGAGTCGACAGCCGTCGATCAACGAGGCGTGGTTCAGCGCGTCGGAGAAGATGATGTCTCCATCGCCCAGCAGCGCAGGGAGGATCCCCACGTTTGCGGAATAGCCGCCGTTGAAGAGCAGCGCCGATCCCCCGCGGGCGAACGAAGCCAGCCTGCGCTCGAGGAGCTGGTGCACGGTCGTGTCGCCGACGACCAGCCGCGACGCGCCCGTCCCCACGCCATGCCGGGTCATCGCCGTCACCGCGGCCTCGACCAGCCGCGTGTCCCGGGCCAGCCCCAGGTAGTCGTTCGACGAGAAGTTCACCAGCGTCTCGTGGCCGAGCTGCACCACGGCGCCCTGCGGCGACGCGAGCGGTTCCAGTTCACGGCGCAGCCCGAGCACCGCGAGGGTGTACAGGTCCTCTTCCGCCCAGGCGCGTGAGAGCCGCGGAGAGCCCGCGCGCTCCGGTGGGGACAGGGAGCCTGTGTCGCGGCGCGGGTTCATCCGTGCGGCGACGGCTCGAGCGGTTCGATCCCGGCCTTCTCCAGCAGGGCCATGTCCGCGGCGTACTCGGGGTTGCCGGTCGTCAGCAGCTTCTCGCCGAAGAAGAGGGAGTTGGCGCCCGCCATCATGCAGAGGAGCTGCGCCTCCTCGGACATCTGCATGCGCCCCGCGGACAAGCGCACCATGGACATCGGCATCAGGATGCGCGCGGTGCCGATCATCCGCACCATCTCGTTCCATCCGACCGGCCGCTGATCCTGCAGCGGCGTGCCCTTCACGGCGACCAGCGCATTGATCGGCACCGACTCCGGATGGACCTCCTGGTTGGCAAGGGTCGACAACATCCGGCAGCGATCCTCGACCGACTCCCCCAGCCCGATGATCCCTCCGCAGCAGACGGAGATGCCGGCACCGCGCACCCGCGCCAGGGTGTCCAGCCGGTCCTGGTACGAGCGCGTCGAGATGATCTGCGCGTAGTGGTCCGGCGAGGTGTCCAGGTTGTGGTTGTACGCGGTGAGCCCGGCCTCCTTCAGCCGCTGCGCCTGACGTTCGGTGAGCATCCCCAGGGTCGCGCACGCCTCCATCCCCAGGGCGCGCACGCCCTTCACCATCTCGAGGATCGAGTCGAACTGCGGACCGTCCCTCACGCTCCGCCAGGCGGCCCCCATGCAGAAACGCGTCGCCCCCGCCTGTCGGGCCTGCTTCGCCTCAGCGAGCACCTCCGGGACGGACATCAACGGCTGCGCCTCGACGCCGGTGTCGTAGCGGGCCGCCTGAGGACAATACGCGCAGTCCTCCGGACAGCCGCCCGTCTTGATCGACAGGAGCGAGCAGAGCTGGACCTTGTTCTCGACGAACACCGCGCGGTGCACCGTCTGGGCGCGGTGGACGAGCTCGAGCAACGGCCGGTCGTGAATCGCCCTCACCTCGTCGACCGTCCAGTCGTGGCGAACGAGGACACCCTCCGGAACGGGACGCGCGGCATGGGCGTGCGCGGTGAAGCCTTCGACGGTGTTCGTGGACATCGACCTTCCCCCCGACGAGGGTCGGCGTGTAGGGCGGGCAGCCGGCATTGTCAACCTGACAGCCGGACATGGTTGACAATGCGGCGCGGTGAGCGCTCCCGACGTCGGAGCGTGGCCGCGAGGAAGATGAACACAGCGCCGAGCGCGCCTCCCCTGCCCGAACTGCAGCCGCAACCCGTCGTTTCAACCGACGGCGCTGTACCGCCGCCGCGTACCAGCGGGCGTGGCGTCGCCGGTGACCGCTGCCGCCCCACTTTGTGCCGGAGAATGAAAGGCCGGAGGCAGCTCCAGAGCGGAGCCGGATTGCCGCGCTCATTCTCCGGCACAGAGTCGGACGCATGAGTCACGTCGGCGAGCTCGTCCCCGGTTCGGAGTTCCTCGTCTTCAAGGCGCGACTCTAGCGGGCCTCCTCGGCGACCTCGCGCAACGCCTGCCGGAGGGCCGCCACGTGAAACACCACCGCGCCAACGTGCCCCGCATCAAGCCAGCGAAGCTCCGCGTGCGGCCAGTGCGTCGCGATCGCTTGCATGTCCGAAGGAGGCACGAAGCCGTCGCGCCGGGTCCCGACGACGATCGCGCGGCCGCGTGAATCCGGCGGCGGAAGTCGAAGGACGGAGAACGAGCGCAGCAACTCCGCCAGCCTGGGTTTCGCAGCCGCTCCGCCCAGGGCATCCCAATCGATTGCGCGATGAAGTGGACCTTCGGTGAACACCGGCGCGGGCGAGGCCGAGGGCGCCATGGCGACGACCCGCACCGGCCACGGCACTGACGCAGCCGTGAGCGCCGCCATCTGCCCGCCCATGCTGTAGCCGGCGAGCATCGGCGCGGGGAGGCCCTCGTCGCGCATCCAGCGGGCGAGCGCGCGCGCCTCGCGGACCGTGGCGGTGCCCATCCGCACGAAATCCGAGACCGTCGCCAGAGGCGCGGCGCTCGCGGGCTCGGTGCGACGGACACCGTAGAACGCGTTCTCCATCACGAGCACCGAGATCCCCTCGCGCACCAACGGACGGGCGATTCGGAGCCGCATCGACCCGTTCTCGTCCCCCCATGACGCGAGGAGCAGACACGTCGCCCGGACAGGGCCCTGCGCCGGTGAGATCCAGCGCAGGTGGACGCGCTGACAGGGTCCCGGCAGCGCCGGCTCACACGAGACGAAGCTTCCTTCGCGGACGTGCTCGTCCCGGTTCACGCGTGATCGCCCCCACTCGATCGAGAGCGGCGAAGGCTCCGACACCTCGAGCAGGTCCGGCGGAGGACCACGAAGCCATGCCTCGTCCCCCCACCCGCGGCGGAAGGACGGCGTCCGACGCAGCAGCATTCCGTACAGCGCGTCGAGCCAGTGCATCGTTCAGGCTCAACCCTGTGGGGCCGTCCGGACCGACGCGAGAACGGCGTCGCGATCGCGCCGCAGCGCGGTGCTGAAGAGGTACGCGTAGCAGCCGAGCCCGACGATCAGCGCGAAGCCGATCTTGATCCACGCAGGGATCTTCGGCGGGTGGATCTGCGAGATGGTCCCTTCGATGACGCCCGCGAGGAGGAAGAGGAGGATTCCGCCCAGCACCAACTTGACCGCGGTCACCGCCTCCCTTCGCAACGCGATCCGCCGGGGCAGCCCGTTCGGCGCCAGCATCCCGCGCGCGATGATGAAGCCCGCCGCGCCGCCGATGCAGATCGCCGTGATCTCCGGGATTCCATGCGGAAGGATCCACGCCCAGAACCACGCGGTCATGCCCTTCGAGGCATACACGTACGCCAGCGCGCCGAGAAACACTGCGTTCCCGAACAGCAGCAGCGCGGTCCCGACGCCGGCGGTGATCCCCAGCGCGAATCACAGGAACGACACCTGTATGTTGTTCTGCCAGAGGAATGCCGTGAAGGCCGCCTGCTCCTCCACCGAGGAGACCTCACCCGCAGCCTCCATCTTCGCGCGCTCGACGGGATCGAGCTTCAGGTGGTCCTCCGGGACGAGGAAGTACGCACCCGAAGGATCGACCATCATCCCCAGGTAGCCGAAGCCGAACCCGCCCAGGAAGATGAGCCACGCGGCGGCGAACGGTCGCCACTCGGCGAGCATGAGCGCCGGGAACCCGCGCGTGATGAACGTCCACACGTCGCGCAGTCGCAGCCGCTTTCCCGGATAGGTGACGGCATAGGCCCGGCCCACGAGGTCGTTGAGGTACTCGGTGATCTCGGCCGAGCCGCCGTGCGCGCGAATCCAGAGCAGGTCCGACGAAGCGGTGCGGTACAGGCGCGAGAGGTGGCGCGCCTCATCGAGTCCGAGCCGCTTCAGCCCGCCCGCCTGGCTCTTCGCCAGGAGCCGCTCGAGGGCCTCCCACTTCACCCGACGTGAATCGACGAACTCGGCAATTTCCATCTGGGCGCGCAGTCTAGCCTAGACTGGCGTCCGCCATGACGCCCTCCCAGGCAGGAACGCTGGACGCGACCCACGCGGTCCTCACCCCCGAGTACGTCGAGTTCGACTTCGTCCTCGCCGGTCTCTACAGCCGCTTCCTCGCCTGGCTCATCGACGCGCTCATCGTGTTCACCGCCTCGATGGTGGCGTTCTTCCTGATCTTCATTCCGCTCCAGCTGGTCGAGGGCATCGCAGCGTTCCTCTTCGTCGTCGTCTACTTCCTGATCGACTGGGGGTACGGGATCACCCTGGAGACGTGGTGGTCCGGCCAGACGGTCGGGAAGCGGGTGATGGGGCTCCGGGTGA
>JBAWAM010000039.1:0-2520 GCA_049589315.1 Myxococcaceae bacterium | reverse complement strand
GAGAAGCCCCGCGTGTTCCGCCTCGACGCGAGCTCGCCCGACGCGCTGCTCCTCGCGGCGCAGTTCGACCTGAAGCCGCTCGACGTGGTGTTCGTCTCGTCCACGAAGCTCTCGGACTGGAACCGCGTGGTCATGCAGCTCTTGCCCACGGTCACGGCGATCACCCAGCCGCTCTATTACACCCAGGGTCTGTTGCTCCCGCGTTGAGCCGGGGAGGGATTGGCGTATGCGCGCAGAGAACCGCATCCACGAGGTACCACCGCAGAAGATTTCGCCACCTCCGGCGCATGCGCAGCCGCCTCTCCAGGCGGACGCGTCCGAGGACGAGCTCGATCTCGCCGCGCTCGTGGGCACGCTCTACGAGGGCCGCTTCGTCATCGCCGCGCTCGCGGCGCTCGCCCTGCTCATCGGCGGCGTGAAGGCGTTCACCGCCACGCCGGTCTACAAGGCGGACGCGCTGGTCCAGGTCGAGGAGAGCGGCGGCTCGGATCCGCTCGAGGACCTCTCTGCGATGTTCAGCGGCGAGACGCCGGCCGAGGCGGAGATCGAGATCCTGCGCTCGCGCTCGGTCGTCTCCGACGCGGTGAAGGCGCTGCGGCTCGACCTCCACGCCCAGCCGATGCACGCCCCGGTCGTGGGCGGCTTCTTCGCGCGCCGTCACTCGGGCGACCTGCCGGCCAGCCCGCTGCTGGGGTTGTCCTCCTATGCGTGGGGCGGCGAGCGGATCGCGGTGACCTCGCTCGAGGTCCCGCGCGGCTTCGAGGGTGAGGAGCTGGTGCTGGTCGCGGAGGCGGACAACGCCTTCCAGGTGCTCTCCCCCGACGGCGACGCGCTGGTGCGCGGACGGGTCGGCGAGTTGGCGTCCGGGAACGGCGTGGAGCTCCTCGTCTCCGAGCTCTCCGCCCGACCGGGGACCCGCTTCACGCTGAAGAAGCTCGCGTTCCTCGACGCGGTCTCGAAGCTCCAGGAGGGGCTCCGCGTCCGCGAGAAGGGCAAGCAGACCGGGGTCATCCAGCTCGAGCTCGAGGGCCCGGATCGCGCGCTGATCAGCAACTCGCTCGACGCGCTGATGGACGCCTATCTCCGCCGCAACGTGGAGCACAAGGCGGAGGAGGCGCAGAAGACGCTCGACTTCGTCCGCGCGCAGCTCCCGGTGCTGAAGGCGAACCTCGAGGCGGCGGAGCTCAAGCTGAAGGAGTACCGCGCGAAGAGTGGCCGGCTCGATCTGACCATCGAAGCCCAGGCGCTGGTCGACCGCGCCGCCGAGGTGGAGAAGGCGATCTCCGAGCTGGAGCTCCAGCGCGCCGAGCTGCGCCAGCGCTACACGGACAAGCACCCCAGCGTGACCGCCCTCCGCAACAAGCTCCGCAAGCTGCACGACGAGAAGAAGGTCCTCGACAACCAGGCGCGGACGCTCCCGGAGAACGAGCTGGAGTCGGTGCGCCTGGTGCGCGACGTGACGGTGGCCAACGAGCTCTACGTCCTGCTCCTCACCAAGGCGCAGGAGATCGACGTCTTGAAGTCGGGCACCATCGGCAACGTCCGGGTGATCGACTCCGCGGTCACCCATCCGATCCCGGTCAGCCCTAAGAAGGGCATGACCCTCGCGCTCAGCCTGATGCTCGGCCTCTTCGCCGGCGTGGGCCTGGTCTTCCTGCGCAAGGCGCTCAACCGCGGCGTCGAGGACCCGGACCTCCTCGAGCAGCAGCTCGGGCTTCCGGTCTACGCGAACATCCCCTTCAGCGCGAAGCAGTCGGAGATCGCGAAGTCGCTCGATCGGAAGAAGGGCGCGCTCCAGCCCCTGGCGATCACCGATCCCGCAGACCTGGCGATCGAGAGCCTGCGCAGCCTGCGCACCTCGCTCCAGTTCTCGCTCGCCGCCTCGAGGAACAACGTGGTCATGGTCGGCGGCAGTCGCCCCGGCATCGGCAAGTCGTTCGTGTCGGTGAACCTGGCGCACGTGCTCGCGGACACGGGAAGGCGCGTGCTCCTGGTGGACGGCGACCTCCGCAAGGGTCACCTCCACCGCTACTTCGGGCAGTCCCGCGAGGGCGGTCTCTCCGAGGTGATCAGCGGCGCGGAGCTCTCGGGGCTGGTCCGCAAGACGGCGGCGCCGAATCTGGACTTCCTCTCCTCGGGGACCCTGCCGCCGAATCCCTCCGAGCTCCTCGGCAGCGAGCGCTTCGAGGCGGTGATGGCCAGTGCCTCGGAGGCGTACGACCTGGTGGTGATCGACGCCCCGCCCGTGCTCGCCGTGACCGACGCCGCGCTGATCGCCCGCACCGCCGGCGTGAACCTCATGGTCGCCAAGTGCGGCCTGCACCCCATGCGCGAGCTCGCCCTCGCCGTCACCCGCATGGAGCAGAACGGCACCCGCCCCAGCGGCTTCGTGCTGAACGCCGTCCCCCTCCGGGATCGCATCAACGGCTACCACTACCAGTACGACTACCGCTGAACCGGGGACAGCGGGCAACGCCGATTCCCCACCTCACCGCTGCCGCGGATCGGATGGTTATCATC
>JBAWAM010000038.1:0-7413 GCA_049589315.1 Myxococcaceae bacterium | reverse complement strand
TGGACTCCGCTCGTTTCCCCCGACTCGCAGCCTATGTGCGCTCGCTTCCCCAGGGGCTCGCCTCGCACCCGGACTCCAAGGCCAGGGGGGCGTTGGTTCGCTCGGTGGTCGAGTGCGATCCGCTCGCCGACGTTCCAGAGAACGCGCTGCCTCCCGAGGTCCGCGGGCTCATCACGACTCCCCCGCTCAACACCCAGTGGATCCCCGACGCGGTCTACTTCGGCGCGCTCTTCGCCCTGGCCGACTACCGTCACATCAGCGAGGCGCGCCTCGACGAATGGCTCCGCGAGGCGAACCAGCGGCTCTTCAAGAACCCGGTCTATCGGATGCTGATCTCGCTCGCCTCGCCCGGGGTGCTGCTGACGCTCAGCAGTTCGACCTGGGGGACGATGCACCGCGGGACCACTTTCAAGGTGCTCTCCTCGGACAAGCAGAGCGGCGTCGCTGAGCTCTCCTTCCCGGAACGGCTCTACGACCGGAACGCGATCAAGTCGATCGGGATTGGGATCGAGGTCGCGCTCGAGCACGCAAATGTCCGGAGCGCTTCGGTGACCACCACCGCGATGACCTCGACGAGCGCGCGCTTCGAGACGCGCTGGGATTGAGGCGGCCAACATCATTGGAGGCGTGAAATGCTCGGGACGGGAATGAGAGCGTCTGCTCTTCGGATTTCGGCCGCAGCGGTTCTGTGGATTCACCCAGCCGTTGCGGAAGCGCAGCAGAAGGCGCGACCGGCAAAGTGCCTCGTCGAATCGGGCGGCAAAGAAGAGTTCATGGGGAAGTGTTCGTTCCGTCCGGAGAAGGGCGGGACGTTCTCGCTCTCCAATCTGGACGACACGAAGCCCCTCTATGGACCGATTCTCAGTGTCAGCGTCGTCGTTGTAGGGCGCGCGGAGGCCGAAGTCAGGGGCCTGACGAAGGACGGGATCAATTCCCGGTGGGGCGAAGCCATCCGTTCCAAGGATGATCCGGCTTGCTGGGTGGGGTCCGACTTCAAGATCTGCGCCTGGTGATTTCCCAGGAATCGCGCGAGTCGTCCGGGGACCGACCTGGCCGCGCCGCACATCTTTCCGACACGTTGTGCCGAATTCACTGCCGCTATGGAGCTCGCGGTGCCCTCTCCCTCGAGCGGCTCTCCCGGCGCGAGGACGGCACCCACGCCTATCGGATGAAGCGGCCCACACCGGCCGGGCATGCCTCTGCCCCGAGCACCGAATCAAGGCGCCCGCCTCCTCAAGGCACCTGCCGAGCAGGGACCCCTTCCCCCTCAACCCAGCCCAAGTTCATCGGCCCGATACCGGCTCCCGCCTCACCGACCGCCGGCTATCCTCCTTATCGACAAGCCGGGGCAGAAGCTGGCGCTCCCCCTCGCGTTCCACGAGGTGAAGGCGGGCGAGACGTACTGCTGATCAAGGTCGGTCAGCAGATCAAGGTCCCGGCCGTCGCGGCCACGCCGGAAGCGGCTGCGACCCGCGCCCAGCTCAAGGCACTCGTCGAGGACATGGCGAAGGCCGAAGGCAAGCTGTGGTTCGGCGGCGACTCGGTCCAGACCGTCAGCTTCGGCAACACCTTCATGACCCACGGCCCGGCGGAGAGCGGCTACGAGTACGCGTTCTCGGACGACCCGAAGTCCGGTCAGCTCACGTTCACCAGCAGCGGCCAGGGTGAGGATGCCGCCCAGCCCCGCGGTTGTTCGCCTATCGTCGGCGGCGCAGGATCACCAGCCAAGCAGCCGCGAGGATCGGACCGGACGCGCTGGTTGACCTGCAGCCGCAGCCTGACGGGCTGAGCTCTTCGTTCAGACAATGGGCGCTGGTCTCATCCAGGGTGAGGTTCGAAACCTCGAGCGTCACGCATGGGCGGATCGTCTGGGACAGCTCGACCGGCCATACCTCCTCGGCGGCGAAGGACTCCGATGGCCCATTCGCAAGGGAATGCACGGTGTCGCTCGGGCCGGGCAGCGGCGGATTGGACGACAACGCCGGCCGCGGCATGTCGTTCGTGAGCCAGACAGTGAAATGGTAGCCGAAATCCGGCAGGCCACCGCTCACCGCCGGCAGCTTCACCCTCACGGTCGGGCCAAGCAGCGTGCGCTCGATCTCGAACGAGAGCTCGCCGTCGATGACAATGGGAGGCGCGAAGTCCGTACCCGTTCGGAACGAGAACTCGATCGAAGTCTCACCGACCGCTGAGGATGGGCGCGTGACGTCCTGGTCCAGCGACGCGCGCACGACGTACGCCTGGTCCGACTTCAACGGAATGCCCGTGACCCAGGTGGCCCGACGGTCGACGGTGCCCGTGAAGGCGACACGCGGCTCGAGCGGCACCACGACTCCGGACGGAGCCTCCTCGAGCGCGATCGTCACGAGTTGCTCCAGGCTCGGGGAGCCATGTTTCGGCGGATCCTCGGATGCGAAGCACCGAAACGTGAGAGAGATCACGCCATCGCGAAGCGCGTTCTGATCTCCGTCTTGTGGGAACGGCGCGTCGAAGGTGCAGTAGTCCGGCGGTATCGCCGGGGGCGATGTGGCGCCGGCGACAGAGCACACGAGGACGCCAACGCAGAAGATTGCTGCTTTCAATGAGGATGGGATCACGCCTCTGCAGCTCCTGCTCGAAGACCGGCCTTGTCGGGTCAGATTCTAGCCCTTGGCAAGGCACCCATGCACAAGCATTCGTGCGCGAGTTCCCCCGTCGCGCTGCGCATGCCGTCGGGGATCTCGTATTGGTCACGGTCACGGAGGACGACGAAGGGACGGGGTACCACGTCGCCCACTTCGACATCTCGGGAGACGGGAGCATTCCAACCGGTTGCGGGCTGGAGTTCCCGGTGCTGCCAGGGCGAATGCGACTTCATCCTCCACGCCAATTCCCGCGTCCAACGAGCCCTTGCCGCGATTGCAGGGCCACGACGAGCTCGCCGAGGCACGATCTCGATTCGATACCTGGATCGATTCGTCCGCGGCATTGACGGACAAGCGACCGTCTCAACCCGTCTGAGAGCCGATATCAGGTGCGCAGCGACCGGAACGCACTGCGAAGCTCCGCGGTGAAAAGCGTGGGTTGTTCCCACGCCGCGAAGTGGCCGCCTTTGCCGAGCCTGTTGAAATGGATGAGCCTGGGATACGCCCGCTCTGTCCAGCTGCGCGGGGCGGCATAGATCTCGTCCGGAAAAACGCTCACCGCAACCGGGATGGCCAGGCCCTTCGGAGCGAAGAAGTCGAGCTTGTTTTCCCAGTAGAGGCGAGCCGAAGAGACGGCCGTGTTCGTCAGCCAGTAGAGCGTGATGTTGTCGAGGACGTCGTCTCGCGTGAGGCCTTCGCGTTGTCCGGAGAAGACCCGCGCGATGAGCAGTTGGCTGCGCTCATCGTGATCGAGCATCCAGGCGGCGAGGCCGACGGGCGAGTCCGCGAGCGCGTACAACGTCTGCGGGCGGTTCGCCATCTCCAGGGCATAGCCCAGGCCCTTCTTGTAGAAGGAGTCGAGCTGCTGGTACGCGTTCTTCTCGTCGGCGGAGAGACCGGCGGGCGGCGCGCCGCCGTCCTTGAGTGCTTTGGCAATGTCGGCCGGAATGGTGGCCGGCATGTTGGTGTGAATGCCGAGCAGTTCCGGAGGCGCCAGCAGACCCATCTGCTCTGACACGGCGTTGCCCCAGTCGCCACCCTGCGCCACGAATTTCGTGTAGCCGAGGCGCTTCATCAGCACGACCCAGGCGCGTGCGATGCGTGCAGGGTCCCAGCCGAGCGCGGTCGGCTTTCCCGAAAACCCGTGGCCCGGGAGTGACGGAATGACCACATGGAAAGCGTCTGCCGCGCTGCCGCCGTGGGCGGTGGGGTTGGTGAGCGGTTCGACGATCTTCAGCTGTTCGATGATCGAGCCGGGCCATCCGTGGGTAATGACCACGGGCAAAGCATCTTCATGCCTGGAACGGACGTGGATGAAGTGAATGTCGACCCCATCGATCTCGGTCACGAAATTCGGCAGGCCGTTCAGCTTCGCCTCGCATTTGCGCCAGTCGTAGTTGTTCGCCCAATACCGCGCGAGCGCCTGGGCCGTCGCGAACTGCACGCCTTGTGATGCGTCGGGGACCAACTCCCGCTCCGGCCACTTCGTCGCCTTCACGCGCCGGCGCAGATCAGTGAGTTGCGCTTCCGGGAAATGCACCCGAAAGGGGCGAATCGCATTCTTATCGCCGGCGGCAGGTTTCACCTGCGCGTAGCTCGTTGACGGGAACCCGACGAAGCGGGCAAAGAGCGCGGCGACCGAACCGGCAAGCAGGCCGCGCCGCATCGGGTCCTTCAGTTCCTCGGGGGTCATGGGCGGGTTCCCTTTTTCAGCTCGCGCCGCCGTTTCTCCAATGCGGCCCGCTGGGCAGGTGCTCGATGCGGCGGGCAGCGACGGATGCGCAACTTGGTGGACACGCGGCGGCCGCGCCATTGACCGGCGGCGCGCGCGAGATGTTCGGCGCCCGCTGTTCAAACGCGGCGCTCGAAAACGAGCCGGACAGCCCGTGTGGCTCGTGGCTCTAGCGAGTGCGGCGCGTACGCTTCTTCGACGGGTCGCCTTTCCACGCGTCCCATCGGCGGCTGCAACTCGAGGAACTCCGTCAGCGCGCGATTGACCTCATCCGCGTGGGTCCATCCGATAGCGTGGGGCCCGTCTTTGATCACGACCAGACGGCATCCTTTCACCGCCTTCTCCATCCGCGCCGCGGTGGACGGGAACGGGAGGTTGCGATCGGCGTCGCCGTGAATGATCAGCGTCGGCACATCGATGCGCGAAACATCGTCCCGGAAATCCGTCAGCCATGCGTCCACGCACGCGACCGTGGCGATCGCCGATGAAGTGCGCGCAGAACGGCCAGCCGGCGGCACGTCACTGCGCCGGTCCACGCCGGGCCGCGGGACGCGTGGGCGGGTCGTAGTGCACGGGCGCAAGCTCTCCCGGCAGCGCGGGAAACCCATCGATCATTTCGTCGTCGATGTAGCAGTAGGCCCAGGTTTCGCCCGGCTCGTAGGAGCGGATCACCGGGTGGCCGACGCGGTGGAAGTGCTTCGTCGCGTGCTTGTTGGGCGAGTCGTCGCAACAGCCGACGTGCCCGCATTCGAGGCACAGTCGCAGATGAACCCACTGGGCGCCCATCTCCAGACACTCTTTGCAGCCGTGAGTGGAAGGGCGGACGGGCGATCTCCGGCCTGTTGCCTTTTCGAGGTGTTCGCAGATGCCGTCGCTCATGGGGGCTCCTGTCGCACCATGAATAGTGACGAGCGGATGCCGCCGAAAGATCGACGCGCCTGCTGCACGTAGGCAGGGCGACCGGAAGGCCCACGGCTCCCGGGGTCGCCCGGTCACGGTCAGCACGCGCGGTGCCTGCGGCGTTCCCATGTTCCCCGGGAGATCGAAAGGAATCGACGATGGCCATCGAATCGCGGAGCGCCGAGGTCGACGGGGTGAAGCTGAGCTACTCGACCGCAGGTCAGGGACCGGCCGTGGTGCTGTTGCACGGTTACGCGGAGACCTCGCGGATGTGGAGGCCGATCATCCCCCAGCTGGCCAGGCGCTTCCGGGTGATCGCCCCCGACCTTCCCGGCTTCGGCGATTCGGCCATCCCCGACGATGGACTGGACCTGACCACCGCGGCCGGCCGCATCCATGACCTGGTCCGCTCGCTCGGAATCGAAAAGGCCAGCGTCATCGGTCACGACATCGGCTTGATGGTGGCCTACGCCTACGCCGCCCGGTTCCCCGAAGAGGTCGAAAAGCTGGTGGTGATGGACGCCTTCCTCCCGGGCGTGGAGGGCTGGGAGCAGATCTACGACGATCCCGCGCTCTGGCACTTCCGTTTTCACGGCCCCACTCCCGAGGCCCTGGTCAAGGGACGCGAGCGGGTCTTCTTCGAGCATTTCTGGAACGACTTCGCGGCCCACGCGGCGCATTCCATCCCCGAGGAGGACCGGGACGCATACGCAGAGGCCTACTCGCGGCCCGGGCGCATGCGGGCAGCATGGTCCTACTTCGCCTCGTTCCCCGACGCCGCCAGGGACTTTGCCCGCCTCGCTCGAACGCGGCTCCAGATACCAGTCCTCTCGCTCGGCGGAGCGAACTCCCTGGGCGCCCCGCTGGCCAAGCAGATGAAGGAGGTCGCCGACGACGTCTCCGTGGTGGTCCTCGAGGACACGGGCCATTGGGTGCTGGAGGAGAACCCCGAGCAGACGACCCGGGCACTCACCTCCTTTCTCTGACGGACACGCGCATTGCCTCTCAGCCGCTCTTCATGCTCTCGCGTAGCCGAAGGTAGGGGCGCGGGTCGCTTTGGATCAGACCGCGGCGAGGCCGATCCAGGTCGAGGAGGATCATCAGCACTCCGCCCAGGACCAGGAGGAACATGGCCCAAAGGACGAGGTTGCGCTTCTCGTCGCGCGGCCGGTATCCGATGACCATTCCGGCGACGACGACCAGCACGATCAGGAACACCAGGAGCACATCGGGCAGCCGGTTCTCCCTGGCGGAGAGGGCGCTCGCGCCGTCGTCGATCATCGCGTTCAGCGCGGGTGCGAGCAGGAGCACGTTGCGGAAATCCGGATCTCGCGCCACCTCCTGATCGAGCAACGCCCACAGCTCCTGCTGCAGCCGCGCCATCTCCGCCTCCACTTCCGCCAATCTGGATTCGTCGATGCGCGCCTCGCGATGCTCGAAGTGGAGGTCTACGTAGCGACGAACCCGGGACCGCATCTGGGAGCCGACCGGCTCCGGCAGCAGCGAGGTGCGGAGCCAGAACGTCCCGATCGAGTTCGCCTCCTGCACGGCCGCTGCCCGTCGAAGCGCGAACCGATCTGACGCCATCCCGAAGGAGAACGCGAGCAAGAGGCCGACGACGGCAAGGATCGGGGCAGAAACAGTGGAGACCTGCCGCTCAGCGACCGGCGCGAGTCCGCTCACCCTGTGCCCCGCCTCCAGCGCAGCCAGCACGAGGAGAGTGACAGCCGGCGCGATCAGCGCAAGCGGGGCGGTGTAGAGCCAGCTCACCCGGCGAAGGTAGGCACGCGATTGTTGGACGCCAGAACTCGGGGGGAACGGTCGAGAAGGAGCCGATCGCTACCGCCCGAAGAACGACGCCTTCGCGCCTCCGAGTGCGAAGCACCCGGCGTAAGGCACGCGACGCGCAGGCCCCCGCCTCACCTCTATTCTCTCTTCGAGATGAACACCGCCTGGACGGTGCTGCCGTAGAACGGGACGGCATACCGTTCGTCGGTGATCACCACGGCATCTGCACCGACCTCACACGCGCGGGTCCGCAGCTCCTGCTCTGCGTCGGCCGGTGACACGAAGATGCTTCCCTCCAGCCATGCGCTGCCGATCTCCTGGTAGTCGCTGCTGGGAGGACCGAGTCGGTAGAAGCGAATTGCGCAGTTC
>JBAWAM010000037.1:0-3687 GCA_049589315.1 Myxococcaceae bacterium | reverse complement strand
GGCGCCGGTTGCGGAACTGCGGCACCATCGGGATGCCGCCCCACGGCATGTTCCGACGAAGGGTGCGCCGGACGTTGAGCTGGCCGCGGCGGGTCGAACGCTGACGCCGCACCACCCTGCTCTTCAGCTTCTCCGCCATCTTGCGGACCGCCGCCTCCGCCTTCTGGAGCTCGTCGCGGCTGAGCTCCTGGAGGTTCCGGTCGAGCAACCCAGCTCCCTGGGGCCGGCGGATGCGCGCGTTCGCCTGGTTCTTGATCTCCTCGCGCGCCGCCTCCTCCACCTTTCGCAGGACGCCGGAGACCCGCTTCGAGACGATCTCCAGCCCCTCCGAAGAGAGGCCGCGTCGCTTGAGCTCGGCCTCCAGTGCCTGGACGTCCGATTCGAACCGCCCGCCGCCCGCGCCGGACATGAGGCGCCGCGCGAAGAACCCGGCCTGCAGCGGCGACTCCATCCGGCTGAGATCGAGCTGCAGCGTCGCCGCCCGGAATATCTGCGCGAGCCGGGCCCGGTCACCCTCGAGCGCGGCCTGCGTCAGCGGGTGCATGCCCCCGAGCAGATCCTTGAGGGTCCACACGAGCATCTTGAGCTCGTCGCCCTGGAGCAGCCCCTCCTCGGCGATGCGGCGGGCGAGCGAGAGATCGAGCTGCTCGAACGTCTTCGCTGCCCCCGAGAAGTAGAAGTCGAAGGCGCGTCCGAAGACCGCCTCGTCGGCGGCGCGCTTGACCATCGTGGCCCGGAGCGCGGCCCGGAAGCTGTTGCGGTCCTCCAGCCCCACCGCGGAGGCCGCGAGGGCGGCGTCCTGCACCTCGGACGGACTGACCCGGATGCCGTTCTGGCGAAGCACTTCGGCGAATTCGACGATGCGGGCGTCCACGCCCCTATTCTGCACACCGCCGGGACGGGCGCACCAACGACCTGCTCGTCTGCCAGCTCAGGCGCGAGAGAACGCCATCACCGCTTCCACGTGGCGCGTCTGCGGGAACATGTCCACGAGCTGCAGCGTGTGCGGCCTGAAGCCCGCCGCCTTCAGTTCCGCCGCGTCACGGGCCAGCGCTCCCGGGTCGCATGCCACGTAGACAACGCGTCGGACGTCCAGCTTCCGCGCCCACCCCGCGATCCCCGGGGCACCGGTCCGGGGCGGATCCGCCAGCAGGAGATCGAACTTCGTGCCCTCGGCGATGAGGCCCTCGGTCACCTTGCGCGCGTCTCCGAGAATGAACCGCACGTTCGGCAAACGGGTCTCCTGGGCGCTACGTCGCGCAAGCTCTACCGACGCGGTCGACGACTCCACCGCGACCACGTCCTTCACCGTTCCGGTCAGCGCGAACGTGAAGTTGCCGTTTCCCGAATACAGCTCCAACGCGCGGTCGGTTTCGGTCGGCTGGAGCGCGTCGATCGCCGCGGCCACCAGCGCCTGGTTCCCCTCTTCGTTGGCCTGCGAGAACGCATCCGGTCGCAGATAGAGCGGCAGCTCGGGGCGGAGCGGAGCCGGGATCCGCAAGGTCGGCTTGCCGACCAGCACCGGTGAGCCCTCTTTCGGCACGAGCACGGCGCCGCTCAGTTCCAGCTCACGCACCGCCCGCTCTGAGAGCTCCCGCAGCTTTGGGCGCACCGGCCCGTCGAGCATCAACGCGAACGAGGCCTTGTCTCCCGCCGAGAGCAGGTGCACCGCCTCGACGCCCTGCCTCGCCGGCCCCAGCACCGCCGCCAGCCGCCCGGGCAGGTCCTCCAGCGCATTCGCCAGCGCTGGACAACGCTCGATCGGAATGCACTCGTGACTCCGGCGCGCAAAGAACCCGAGCGACTGCTTCGCGAAGTGCAGCACGGCCCTGCGACGATACGACATGGCGCGCGGCGACGGGACCGATGGGAGCAGCGTCACCTCGCCGCGGTCGATCTTCCCCAGGTGCTCGAGCGCTGAGAGGACGATCTCCTCCTTCGCCTCGCGCTGGAGCGGGTCATCGACGTGCAGCCAGTCGCAGCCGCCGCAGCGATCCGACAGCGAACAGGCCGGTGCCCGCCTCGCGGCGCTGGCTTCCAGCACCTCGCGCAGCTCACCGCGCCAGATCTTCCCGGAGGTATCGAGTTCGACCCGGACCCGCTCGCCCGGGAGCGCGCCCTCGACAAAGACAGTCCGGCCCTCGTGCTCGGCGACCCCTTCGCCCAGCTTGGACAGGCGCAGGATGCGCAGCTCGATTTCGGCGGCTTCCACGGACGTGCGGACGGTCCTACTTGCCCTTCGCGATGGGCGTGGGATCCGGCAGGTCCTTGCGCAGCTTGTCGACGAAGCGCTCGATCCGCGAGCGCTTGTCTTCATCGACGTCGACGAACTCGATGGCCATTCCCGGGACCTGGTTCGACGGGTTGTCGAACTCGTTGATCCGCATCACCCGGCCGGCCAGGTCGAACGGGAACGCGGTGTCGGGCAGCGAGATGATCAAGCGCACCAGACTGCCCACCGGATGTGGCTTGCGCGTGTTGATGTAGATGCCGCCGCGGGAGATGTTCGTCGCCCAATCGGTGATGAAGCCGTCAACGCTCTTGTAGGCCACCAGCAACTCGTGATGGAGGCGGGTGTGCCGACGCTGGGTCTGGGGTTGCGCCTTGGCCATGGCTTCTCCGGAAACCAACTATAGCAGTGTGAACGAGCGCCGGAACAACCCCTATCCGACGACACGAGAACGCCTCCAACGGCACGAAGTCCGCAGGAGGCGTTCAGGGCTTCTACTCTGGCCAGGAGGTTAGAACTTCATTTCCCGAAGCTCGGGAGAGACCTTCAGTCTCGGTTCTGTCACTTTCTGGACGTCCTCGACCGTGATGCCAGGGGCGATCTCCTTGAGCACCAGACCGTCGGGGGTGACGTCTATGAAGGCCAGATCGGTGACGATGTGCTGCACGCACCGCTTTCCGGTCAGCGGAAGCGAGCACTCCTTGAGGATCTTGGGAGCGCCGTCCTTCGTGGCGTGCTCCATCGCGACGTAGACGCGCTTGGCACCCACCGCAAGGTCCATCGCCCCGCCCATCCCCTTCACCATCTTGCCGGGGATCATCCAGTTGGCGAGGTCGCCCTTCTCCGACACCTCCATCGCCCCGAGCACGGCGAAGTCGATGTGGCCGCCGCGGATCATCCCGAAGGACAGCGCCGAGTCGAAGAACGCCGCGCCCTTGACCGCGGTCACGGTCTCCTTGCCCGCGTTGATGAGGTCCGGGTCCTCCTGCCCTTCGACCGGCCAGGGGCCGATGCCGAGCAGGCCGTTCTCCGAGTGGAGGAGAATCTCCATGCCCTGGGGGATGTAGTTGGCCACCAGGGTCGGCAGGCCGATGCCGAGGTTCACGTAGTAGCCGTCGCGAAGCTCCTTCGCGATCCGCTGCGCAATCTGCTCTCGGGTCAGCGGCATCTCAGGCTCCCTTCCTCACCGTGCGGCGCTCGATCCATTTCTCGTACTTCTGGCCGTACACGATCCGCTTCACGAAGATGGACGGCACGTGCACCTCGTCGGGATCGATCTCCCCGACCTCGACCAGGTTTTCGACCTCGACGATGGTGGTCTTCGCCGCCATGCACATCAGGGGCGAGAAGTTCCGCGCGGTCTTGCGGAACACCAGGTTGCCCCACTTGTCCGCCTTCCAGGCACGGACGATGGCGAAGTCGGCCTTGAGCGGGCTCTCGAGGATGTACTCGCGCCC
>JBAWAM010000036.1:0-4720 GCA_049589315.1 Myxococcaceae bacterium | reverse complement strand
GTCCAGCCGCGCCAGGGCCTCGGCCGCGGCGCGCAGGACCGGCAAGCGGGGCTCCGAGCCGTCGAGGATCGCGCTCCACAGGGGCGCCACCCGCTGATCACGGAGCCGCCCGGCCGCCTCGATGAGGCCAACGTGAAGCGCCAGCCTCGCGGAATCCGTCATCACATCGGCGTCGACCCGGCGGGTGTCGAAGGCGATGAGCTCGACCATGGGCCACAGCGCCGCCTGGCCGAGGCTGTTCAGCATGGGCGACATCGGCGCGAGCCGGCCGCGCTTGCGCGCATCGAACTCTCCGGCGCGCGTCGCCAGCGCTTGAACCCGGTCGAACGCAGCCGGGTCCGCCTCCTTCGCCTTCGCGATCTCCTCGCCCAGGCGCTTGCGCGCGGCGACGGGGAGGGACTCGGGGGTCAGCAGCAGTCCACCGGCTTGAGCCGCGCCCGCAGCCCCCAGCATCGCGACGATCACCCAACTCGAAACGTTGCGCCTCATCGTCCGCCCTCCCACCACTTCTCCGCGGGAATGGTTCGCGCGGCGTTGGTACCGCAATGCACCTCACCGGCGAGCCGGTGGTACAGGTTCCAGTCGTCGACCCAGCGCACGGTGATCCCGTACGGCGCGAGGGCCTCCTCGAGCTGGGCCTTGAAGATGTCCTTCCCGTTGATCACCGGGCCGAACGGGTCCGGCGCCAGGACATTCCGTTCGTTGATCGAGAGCAGGTTCACCGTCCCGGGCTGATACGCCAGCGAAGTGCCGTCCACCGGCTGGTGCAGGAACGGAACGCGCACGATCTCCGCGTCGGTGATCCCGGTCTCCCTCCGGAGGATCTCCAGCTGGGCGTCGACCTCGGCGGCGGAGGCGGCGCTCTCGTTCATCACGTCGGTGTCGGCGAGCACGGCGTCGATGGTGACCTCGGCAACAGACTCCCGCCCGGAGTCGTTGACCCACTTCTTTCCGACGAACATGCGCAGGCCGCCGTTCCCCTTCATCTGCTCGGCCTCGAGCATCGCCTTTGCGAGGGCCACGTCATTCACCAGGACGACCCAGCCCCGGGGAGAATTCACCTTCAGGAAGCTCACGGTCTCGTCGACGTGGCCCACCAGCAGCCAGGACGTGTCGACGTACACGGGCGGCTGGACGGCCTGCGCCTCCATCATCTTCGTGAACGCCTTGTCCGTGTAGAACGTGGGGACGCTCCCCCGATACGAGCGCCCGAGCGGATAGCTCTTCCCATCATGGGCATACGGCGGAATCGTCTCGGTGTTCCCGAACGAGTTCAGCGAGTCCATGTTCGGGTTGGACCTGATGTCGTACTGCTGCACCGCGGCGACGTCCCTGCCGAGGAGCTGGAACACCACGCGCCCGGCGTCCCGCAGCGGGTTCCTCCCGTCATCCGGGTAGTACACGTTGGCCGAACGGTAGTTTACCCGGATGACGTGCTGCTTCCCTCCCGCAGCCGGCATCGACATGTAGCCGGACTCGAAGAAGTCCTGGGTCCACTGGTCCCAGACCTGGAAGGTCTTCACCGGGTTCTGCACGCCCGAGGCCGTGCTCGCCCCCCGCAGCGCGTTCATGAAGAGCGTGGAGTCCCGGTCCTCCACGTCGGAGACGTAGAGCGTCTCGGCCGCGAGCAGGTGGTGGAAGGTCATCACCGGGGACACGCGCAGGCGCACCACGTCGGTGAAGGTCCCGGCCTCGAAGTCCGAGCCCTGAGGGACGGTGATGCTGAGGGTCACGTCCACGTAGCCGTCCCACTTCGCCGGGTCGCGCACGATGTCCCTGGCCTCGATGGCGAACTCGAGGCCGCTCCGGATCGACAGCGCGTTGAACTCGAACACGGCCGGATCGAAGGAGGCGAAGGCGGTGCCGTCGCTCATGAACAGGCGGACGGAGCTGGAGGCCTTCTCCGACACGGTGAGCCTGGCGGTGGTCCCGTCCGGCGCGTCCTCCCACGGGACGGTGCGCAGGTACGCGAGGTCCAGCAGGTCGGCGTCACCATTGATCTGATCGTCCTCCGCGTCGTGGCACTTCGCCAGGTCGACGTCGCTCTTGTTGGTCGCGTACGTGCACCGGTCCTCGTCGTCGTCGATGTTCGCGAGGAAGATGGCGCCGCGCTCGGCCGACCAGAGCGCTTCATCGAGGTCCTCGTCCGCCCGGTCCAGCGACACGACGCCGTCGCGGTTCACGTCCGCGCGAAGGTCGACGATGGGGGCGTGGGTCTCGGTGACGGTGTGACCCGCATCGGGCCGCGTGTCCGTCCCGCCGTCCTCACCGACGACGATGTCCGGGGTCCCTGAATCGGGGTCGCCGTTCGCGCTCGGTGGACCACTACACGCTGCGAGCGCCGCCGACACTCCAATGAGCAGGCGCGCCTTCCACGTGGGCATTGCGTGCATCCAGACCTCTCAGCCAGCTGGGGAATGTCGCACCATAGGCGACCTTCAGAGGCGCTGCACGCGCGCGAGACCGCGGTCGAAGACAAGCGAGTTCCTCTCCGGCAGGATGGCCCGGTGACGCGGGACGAGGCCGTTCAGGAGATCCGCCGGTCCGACTTCGCGGGGGACTCGCCTCGCGTCGAGCGGGTCCTTCGTCCGCAGATCGAGCTGGTCCGCAGCCTGGACCCGGGTCGCGTCCTCACTCCGGGCGCATCGCGGCTCGGGGGTCTCCCGGACGTCCCCGCGGGTTTCGAATGGCCGCACCGGGGCGATCGCCCGCTGCAGTTCCTCGCGCAGCTCGATCTCGAGGCCATCCGGCAGGTGGGCCCGGATCCCTCGCTGCCCTCGTCCGGCTCGCTCCTCTTCTTCTACGACGCTGTCTCCGAGCCGACGGGCTTCCTGCCCGAGGACCGCGACGGCTGGCGCGTGCTGCTCGTGGGCGCAGACGACCTCCAGCGCGCCCGGGCGCCGGAGGACCTCCACGTCTTCCCCGCGCACGCGCTCACGCTGCGAGCCCGGCAGGCGCTCCCGGACTCCTGGGACGACGCCTTCCCCCTCCCGCTCAACACGATGGGGGACGAGGAGATCCTGGAGTGGGAGGCGCTGCGCTCGCGGATCGGCAGCACGGCGGAGGTGCGCCATCATCTCCTCGGCTGGCCGGATCTGATCCAGGGCGACATGAAGCTCACGTGTCAGCTCGCCTCGGCCGGCGTGCGCCTGCGCGGTCCGATGGACTACCGCACGCCGCAGGCGTACGCCCTCTCGTCGGGCGCGGCAGACTGGCGGCTGCTGCTGCAGCTCGACTCCGACGAGCAGCTCGACTGGACGTGGGCGACCTCGGGCCGCCTCTACTTCTGGATTCGCGATCAGGACCTGCGTTCGGGCGACTTCTCCGGAACGTGGGCCGTGCTCCAATGGAGCTGAGCGCCGGCGCGCTCGAGCTCGTCCCAGAACCCGGGGAAGCTCTTTCCCACGCACTCGGCGTCGTCGACCGTCACCGGCACGCGCGCCAGCACCGCGAGGGTGGCCGCGCTCATCGCCATCCGATGATCGCCCCGCGTGGCGAACTCGAACCCGAGAGGCCCGCGGGTCGGCGGGTGGATGATCAACGTCTCGCCCTCGAGCGTCGTCTCGCCACCGACGGCCTGGACCAGCTCCCGCGTCGCTTCGAGCCGATCGCACTCCTTGTGACGCAGGATCCCGACCTCGTGCAGCGTCGAGGGGCCGGGGAGCACGCACGCGAGCGCTGCCAGCGTGGGGAGCAGGTCCGGGCACTCGGCGCCACTCGCGACGAGCCCCGAGCGCGCCCGTCCTGCGACCCGGAACCCGCTCTCGTCCGGAACGAGCTCCAGGCCCACCTCCGACAGGATCCGCGCGATCGCCCGATCCGGATGGGAGGCCTGGAGATCGACGTGGGTGACGTGCCCGCCCGTGGCCCACGCGACGAGCAGCAGGTAGGCGATGCTCGACCAGTCTCCGGGAACGGGGGTCACTGACGCCGGAACGGGCCCCGGCGTCACCGTCGCGCGCATGCCTGTTCGAGCGACGGAGAAGCCGAACCGCGCCAGCCAGTCGAAGGTCATCTCGAGATAACCCTCGCTCGCCGAGCCGCTCTCGAGCTCGACCGCCCACGGACGGTCCTCGCGCGTGGCGAGCGATGCGGCGGCGAGGAGGAGGCTGCTGGCGTATTGGCTGCTCTTCCGCGCGTCGATGCGGAACACCGGCGAGCCGGTCTCCCCGGCGCCGCGCACGCGAACGGGCCAGGGGTGGCCTTCCTCGATCACCAGACCGTGCGCCTCCAACGCGGACCTCAACGCTTCGATCAACGACGCATGAGGGCGCTCGCCCAGTCGCGCCGAGCCGACGAACCGGACGTCTGCGCCCGGCGCCACCGCGGCCTGCCCGAGCAGGAACCGGAACGGGGCGCCGCCGTCTCCACAGTCGATCAACGCCTCCGCATCCCCCGCACTGGACAAGGTGTCCAGGCCCCTCGCCAGCGCCTTCACGTCCGACGGCGCGTGGGCCAGCTCCTCGTCCGCGAGCACCTGCTCCCTGGGGACACCGGTGAGGTGCGCGAGCACGAGCGCCCGCTGCGCGTCCGACTTGGACGGCGGTGGCACCAGTCGAGCGGGGCGCAGGCCAGCGGGATCGAAGCGCAGCATCACGGTCTCACTCCCCGGCGCCACGCGCGGAACAGAGGCGCCCAGACGTCCTCGGTCACGTCGTGAAGTCGCCATTGCCCGATCTGTTCGAGCAGCACCATCCGGGCCGCGCCGGCGCGCTCGTTC
>JBAWAM010000035.1:0-11183 GCA_049589315.1 Myxococcaceae bacterium | reverse complement strand
GCCGTCCGCGCCGGTGGTGGCGGTCTGACCGCCCGCCGTGACCGTCGCGCCCGCCACCCGGTTACCGGTGTTGCCGCCCTGGTAGATGATGCCGGTGAGGGTGCCCTTGTTGGAGACCGCGTTGATCTCCATGGACGCCCACACGGTCGCGCCGGCGGTGACGGTGCGGCTCACGCTGTTCGACGTGGAGCCGCTCTTGCTCACGCTCACCTTGTGCGTGCCCGGGTCGACGGTGAAGCTGAACGCGCCGTCCGAGCCGGTGGTCTTCGTCTGGCCCGCGGCGCTCACGGTCGCGCCGGAGACGCGGGTGTTGGAATTCCCCCCCGAGTAGATGACGCCCTTGAGCACGCCGGTCCCCGGGCCCGCACCGGGGTTCGAGCCGGTGACGAGGCCCATGTACTTGGTCCAGTTCCAGCCGGAGCCCGGATCCCAGTGCGCGTTCTTGTTGCACTGCGACGGGACCTCCACGTGGCCGATGATGCGCGAGCGCGTCTTGGGGATGCTGTGCCGGTCGGCGATCCACCGGGTCAGTTTGGCCGACTCCCGGTACATCGCGTCGGTGTACCAGGTGCCCGGGTTCTGCGCGTATCCCTCGTGCTCGATGCCGATCGCCTTGTTGTTGTAACAGGACGCGTGCCACGCCTGGTCGGAGTGCTCGACCATCTGGGTGACCTGCCCGTCGGACGAGCGGACCACGTAGTGCGCCGACGCGTTCGAGGCCGGGTTCTTGAACCAGCTGATGCAGCCCGCGTACCCGCCCTGCACGGTGTGGATGACCACGTACTGGTAGCTGGAGCGGCCGTTGGTGTAGTTCGGCGAGGCCTGCCACTGGTACGCCCCCGGGTACTCCTTCGCGGCGTCCTTGCGCGTCTCCGTCGGCGCATGGCGCTGCCAGTCGAAGTGGGTTCCCGCCTGGACCACGTTGCCGTCGGGGCGCGACACCTCGTAGCCCTCGTCGATGGCGCGGAACACCTGGGCGGCGTAGTCCACCGCGCCGGTCGCGGAGTCGAGCCCCGGGTAGAGCGACACCGCGTGCCACCAGTCCGCCGGGTCATGCGGGTTCAGGTTCGGGTAGTCCGCGAACGACTTGTCCGCCAGGTCGCGCAGGAACGCCGCCGCGGCGCGCAGGTTGGCGGTCTCGTCGAGCTTGATCCGCCCGCGGTCGACGCCGGTGAGCGCTGCGCCGCGCTCGAGCCCGCTCCAGTCCGAGCGGTCGACCAGGTTCATCAGGCCGTAGCCGCCGGTCATCGACGCGGTGGCGCCCGGCGACTGCACGCGGGTCTCGGCAAAGGCGATGCCCTTGAGGATTTCGACCGGGACCTGGTACTCGGCGGCGACCCGCTCGAAGGCGTCCTCGAGCGGTGAGGTTCCCCGGGTGAGGACCGGCTCTCCGGTGGTGGGATCAATCCCGCCCGACTCGGTTCCGCAGGCCGCGAAGGCCAGGAGTGCGACGGGAAGGAGATGGCGCAAGTGGCGGATCATATGAGCCGCCCTCTTCCGAGATCCGTGCCACCGGGCCACTTGTCTCCGGCGGCAAAAAGTTCGGTTTAGACACCTGCAACCGCTCGATTTACCTGCGAAATCACCTGAAACCCGCGCGTTTCAGGTGATTTTCGACGAAATGCGTAAACGCAAATTACACAACAGATTGTCCGAGACGAGGACACCGCCCCATTCAGTTGTGCAAATCGTGTCCCTTGAGCAACCGCTTGTGTCCAGCAGCTCCACCCTTTTCCGGAATGGGGGACCGTCGCACACCCCGGTGGTCCGGTGTGTGTTACCCACGGGCGGACGCAACCTGGGCCCGCTGTGCTTTTCCCGAGCGCCCATGGAGCAACGCCATGAAGAGACTCCTGACGGCCCTGATCTGCCTGGTGACCGCCGCTGGATGCGAGCAGAGCGAGCTCGCGTATTCAGCGAACGCCGAGGACCCGACCGGAATCGCCAAGCAGGAAGAGGCGTGGAGCGCGCAGGACAACCCGGCGCTGTTCTCCGAAAATCTGCAGATGACGCTCGACGCGCTCCCCAGCTCCGGCGAGGTGCAGAACGTCCCCTGGGCGGGGAGCGACTGGCCTACGTTTGAGGACAGTATCAATCAGCGCTGGGCGGGCGAGAACAGTGATTCCCCCGCGATGAAGTATCAGAAGGCCTTCGGCGGCACGGACGTGGAGACGGCGGTCTCCAGATACCACGGCATCGAGTCGGTCACTCAGGGTGAGTGCGTGGTGAGCTCCGAGTGCAAGACCGACCTGGGCGAGGTCTGCGCCAAGCGTCTTGGCGCCGCCAAAGGCCGCTGCATCCCGAGTTGGTGGGGAATGTCCCAGGCCTGGACCTCGGCGAGCATTCTTTGGCCCGAGCCGAAGCGTCCAGTCACCCGGAACGACATCACCTTCCAGGTACAAGACCTGAAGGCGTTGGCGTCGCTGGTACACGACCGCGCTCAATACAAGTTCGTTTCGCTCCGCTGCTCGAAGAACGATGGTGCGGGGGAGATTCCCCTCGACGCCTACGGCCGGCCCACGGGCGAGAGCAACTGCCGCGACACCAACGCCGGCACCTACCACGTGCTTCTCGCCAACTATCTCGGCACGCTGCACCAATCCTTCGCCGAGGACCGGATCCTGGACGATGAGGTCTGGAATCGACCGCTCCGGGCCTTCCGGGTGCTGGAGAAGCGTCCGGTCACCGTCGGCGAGGCGAACGCCTTGGTAGGCGCTACCGCCGTCGCCGGCATCAGCGTCACCAGGTCGGGGGCCGTGGCCAGGAACGGGTGGGCCCATCTGGGCGCGTTCACCGTCGCCCCGGGGGAAAACGTCCGGGTGCAGATGACCGGCTCCGGTGACGCCGACCTCTACGTGCGCTTCGGCCAGCAGCCCGACCCGAACGCCTATCAATGCCGGCCGTACGCGGCCGGCTCGGCCGAGGACTGCGACCTCACTGTTCCGGCTGGGACCACCCAGGTGTTCGTCTCTGTCAACGGATACGCCGACACCTCCCAATACACCGTCATCATCACCACCGGTGGCACGGCAGCCACCAGCTACCTCTTCAACGCCAACGCCAAATCGTTCGTCTATGTCCGCGCCGAGGTGGATTACATCAGCGTGTCTTCCGCCAGCACCGGCTACATCGGCGCGAACATCGGCCAGTACACGCGCACCGATTCGTACGAGTACGTCCTCGAGCTGGACGCCGACGGGAAGATCGTCGGCGGCGAGTGGGTGGGCGCGAGCAAGCGGAGTCACCCGGACTTCCTCTGGCTTCCCATCGGCGCCGCTTCGTCGTCGGTGGCGGGTGGTGCGATCAGCTACGCCAACGTGAAGTCGCTGGTCGACGAGTCGGTCACCGAGCCTGGGACGGGCGGCTCCGGCGAGGAGCGGATCGTCGAGCTCAATGGGGTGGTCACGAGGAACCAGCTCAAGAACTACGGTCCATACAACGTGGCCACCGGTTCCACGCTCACCGTGGAGATGACTGGCACTGGCGACGCGGACCTGTACGGTCGAAAGGGCGCTGCCCCCACGCGGGTCCTGTACGATTGCCGGCCCTACCAGAACGGCTCGACCGAGACCTGCGCACTGGCCGGCCCGGGGTGGGTCTACCTGGCGGTGAACGGGTACGCGCTCTCGAGCACCTTCAAGCTCGTGGTGAAGTACCGCGAGGGCGCGGCAATCCCGCCGCCGCCCACCCCCGTGAACCACCTGAACGAGTCGGGCTCGGTGGCGCAGGGAGAGATGAAGGTATTCACCCTCGCGGTCCCGGCCGGCGCGCAAATCCGCGTGCAGACCACCGCACCCAACGACATCGACCTCTACCTGCAGATGGACGTGGCGCCCACGACCACCACCTACCTCAAGCGTGGCTACACCGTCTCAGGGAACGAGTCGCTCGAGGTGAGCGTCGCCACGAGCGGGCAGCTGTACATCGGGGTGCACGGTTACCAGGCGTCAAGCTTCACCCTGAAGACCTCCAGCATCCCGGGCGCCGGGGGCCCGTAGGATCTTCTCAGTGGCGGCCGTGCTTGCGATGGCCGCGCCCGTCGTGCTTCCGCGCGCCGTGGCCCTTGCCCTTGTGCCGGCACTCGTCACCGTCCCAGTACTGGCTCGGGTGGCACTCCGCCCGACGGAGCTCTCTCCGGTGGTGGCCGTGCCTCGGCTCGCCGGGCACGCGCACCACGGCGCAGCCGGAGAACAGGAACAGACCCGCGATGATGATCGTGAGAACCTTGTTCATGCCGGGGACTCTACGAGCGTGATTTCAACGCGTCATCCACACACGGGGAGACGTCGCAGCGCGAATTCGAAGAACCGCTGAAAATTTCCGTGACTCGCGCAGGTTTGGGCGACCTGTCGGCACCTCGGCGCACAGGCGTCCACGCGATGCCGCCCGCGATCGGGGTGATGAGATCCACGCCTCGAACGATTAGACACCACGCGATGGTCTCCGAACTCGAAGCGCTCATCGAGCTTCTGCGCGGCCGCCGCTTCGCCGTGCTCACCGGTGCGGGCTGCAGCACCGAGTCCGGCATCCCCGACTACCGAAGCCCGGAGCAGCGCGACCGGGTGCGTCGGCCGATCCAGCACCTGGAGTTCGTGCAGCGCCCGGAGGTCCGTCGCAGGTACTGGGCGCGGAGCGTGCTCGGCTGGCCGCGCTTCTCCCGGTTCCAACCGAACGGCACGCACACGGCGCTCGCCGCGCTCGAGCGGAGCGGCGCGGTGAACGGGGTCATCACCCAGAACGTGGATCGACTTCACCACGCGGCGGGCAGCCAACGCGTCGTCGAGCTGCACGGCGCGCTCTGCCGGGTGAAGTGCCTGGGCTGCGGCGCGCTCAGCGATCGGGATGCGCTCCAGGAGAAGCTGCTCGCAATGAACCCGGGCTTCACCGAACGGCACCTCGCCGAACTCCGTCCGGACGGCGACGCGGAGCTCCCTCTGGAGGCGGAGCAGTCCTTCCTCGTTCCCACATGCGAGCGCTGCGACGGCGTGCTCATGCCGGACCTCGTCTTCTTCGGAGGACACGTGGCGGCCGACGTCGTCGCCGCGGCCTACGAGATCGTCGACGAGGCGGATGCGCTGCTCGTGGTGGGATCGTCGCTTGCGGTCTACTCCGGCTACCGCTTCGTGAAGCGCGCGGCGGAGCGGGGCAGCCCGATCGCGATCGTGAACCGGGGCGAGACCCGGGCGGATCCGCTGGCGACGGTCCGGGTCGACGGCCTGGCCTCGGACGTCCTTGGGAGCGTCGCGTGGCGGCTCACCTGACCGCGAGCGCCTCCGAGAGCACCTCGCGCATTCGCGCCGACAGCGCTGCCGGATCCGTCCCGAGGTCCTGGGGCATCACCGGCGGGAGGACCTCGACCTCGATCCGGGCGCGCGCGTTCATCCACGGACCGTCGCCGTGGATGAGCTCGGCCGTGCCCCGCAGCACGACCGGCACGACCGGCACCTTCTCCTCGAGCGCCAGCAGGAAGGCCCCGCGCTTGAACGGAAGCATCGGACCGCCGCTGGAGTAGGTGCCCTCCGGGAAGAGCAGCACGGGCATCCCGCGGCGCAACCACCCCCGGCACTGCTCCATCATGTCGCGGGTCGATCCATGGCGGCCCCGCTCGATGCCGATGTAGCGCGCCATCCGCATCAACCACCCCACCAGCGGAACCGAGAACAGCGACGCCTTCGACACGAACTTGAACGGATGGAACAGCCCCATCACCGCGACGATGTCCGCCATCGACTGGTGGTTCGCGATGATCACGCACGGGCCGTCGGGCAGACGATCCCGATGGAGCACCCGCACCCGCCACAGCGGGGAGGCGCGGAGGTACTGGAACGTCCACCTCGACAGGAAGGCGTGCATCACGCGCCGGTCCGGATCGAACGGTGCGGTGACCAGGAACAGGAGCGTCCCCAGCACCAAGCACAACGGTCCGGTGACGGCGAAGACCAGCCAGAACCACAGGGTCGTGAGGATCACTGCGTCAGGCGCCGTCGCGCGGCGCGGCCATTGAAGCGGAGCCTTCTTCGTGGGGCTTGCGGAACGAGGCGAGGAGCAGCAGCCCGGCGCCCGCCATGATCGCCACGTCGGCGATGTTGAAGATGCCCGTGCGCAGCGAGCCGATCCCGAGGTTGAGGAAGTCCACCACCCGGCCCTCGTTCACCAGCCGGTCGAAGAGGTTCGAAAGACCGCCACCCACCATCATGGCCATCCCGGAGACGCTCAGACGATCGAGCCCGCGCCCCACCAGCAGCCAGACGAGCATGGTCACGAGCAGGATGCCCACGCCGACCGTGAGGATCCAGAACTGCGGACCATCCCCGAGCCCGCCACCCAGCCCGAGGAACGCCCCCGGGTTCTCGGCATAGTCGAGCCGGAACGTGTCGCCGAGGAACGACTGCATGGGCGTCCCCCGCAATTCGGCGCGCGCCACCTGTTTGGTGAGCTGATCGATCACCACAGTCACGATGACCATGGCCGCAGTGAGCATCCAGCGCTGCATGTTCCGCATTCGTTCTCCCGTAGCCGCTCTCAACGCTTCGCCGAGCGCATTGCATCCCATATCCGTGGCAGGAATGCAGCCGGGAGGTTCACAGGTGAAGATCGCAATCGCCGGAGGCACGGGGTTCATCGGACGGGCGCTCGTCCAGACGCTCGCCAACGCAGGACACGAGGTGGTGGTGCTCCCCCGCCAGCGGGATGCCCTGCGGGCGCTGTCGCCCGATGCGGTGGTGAACCTCGCGGGAGAGAACCTTGCGCAGCGTTGGACCCCCGAGGCGAAGCAGCGCATCGTCGAGAGCCGGGTCGAGGGAACCCAGCGCCTGGTGAGCCTCGCCCTGGAGGCGGGGACGGTCCGGACCTTCGTGTCGGCCTCGGCCATCGGCTACTACGGCAACCGGGGCGCGGAGCCGCTCACCGAGGCGAGCGCGCCCGGAGACGACTTCCTCGCCAGGCTCTGCCGCCAGTGGGAGGAGGCGACGCGCCCAGCCGGCGACGGGGGGATGCGGACGGTGATTCTGCGGATCGGCGTGGTGCTCCATCCTGAAGGCGGCGCGCTGCGGAAGATGTTGCCGCTGTTCCGGGCGGGGCTCGGCGGACCGTTCGGCTCAGGCGAGCAGTACATGAGCTGGATCCACCGCGGCGACGTCGTCCGGTTGATCCAGTTCGCTCTCGAGAGGGGGGACGTGTCCGGCCCGTTCAATGCCACCGCCCCCGCGCCCGTGACCAACCGCGCGTTCACCCGCGCGCTCGCCGGGGCCCTCAGGCGCCCTGCCCTGCTCCCCGTACCGTCCTTCGCCCTGCGCGCGGCCCTGGGCGAGATGGCCAACACCGTCCTCGGGGGAGCGCGGGTGCTCCCGGAGCGGGCGCTGAACGCCGGGTTCACCTTCGAGTACCCGGCGCTCGAGCAGGCGCTTGGGAATCTACTGGCGTCGCCCGGGCCCCGCTGAGCCGGAATCCGCTGCGCAGGAGCGCGGGCCACGCTATCAACCGGGGCCCCCATGGTCCTGCGCCTCCTTGGATTCTTCGCCGTCCTGACCGTGATCGTCGGTGGGACCCACCTCTTCCTCTACCGACGCCTCGTTCGCGACGTGTTCCACGACCGGCGGCGTCGGCGTCTGGGTGCGGTCGTGCTGGCCCTGCTCGCCCTGGTGATGTTGTCGGCGCCGGTGATGCTGCGCGTCGCGCCCGGCCCGGCAACCGACGTGCTGCTCTACGCGTCGTACACCTGGATGGGGCTGTGGTTCCTCACGTTCTGGATCCTGCTCGTGCCGGAGATCGCCCGCGGGGTGAGCGCGCTGGTGCGCAGGCTTCGACCGGGCAGTGACTTCGCAGACGAGGTGCCTCCGTCCGCGGCGGCCCCCCGCGACGACGTCGACACGGACCGACGACTGTTCCTGTCGCGGACCGTTGCGGGCGGCGCCATGCTCGCTGCAGGGGGACTGGGGACCTACGGCCTGTGGCGCGCGTATGCGCCGCCGGTCGTCTCGGAGGTGCCGATCCGCCTGCGTGGACTGCCCCGCGCACTCGACGGCTTCAGCATCGTCCAGCTCACGGACATCCACGTGGGCAACCTGATCGAGCGCACCTTCATGGACGAGCTCGTCGGTCGCGCGAACGCACTCCGTCCGGACCTCGTGGCGATCACCGGCGACCTGGTCGACGGCCCCGTTCCTCACCTCGGTCAGGCCGTGGCCGCGCTGGGGAACCTGAAGGCGCGCTACGGACGGTGGTTCATCACCGGGAACCACGAGTACTACTCGGGAGACGAGGCGTGGGTCGCGTTCCTGGAGTCGATCGGGATTCCCACGCTGCGCAACCGGCACGTGCAGATTGGAGACGCCGGCGCCTCGTTCGACCTCATCGGGGTGGACGACTGGAGCCTGCGAGGCGGGCCGCGCGGCTACGATCTGGAGAAGGCGGTCGCCGGGCGCGACCCGGAGCGGGCCGGCGTGCTGCTCGCGCACCAGCCGGCGAACTTCCGGGCTGCCACCGAGAAGGGCATCGGCCTGCAGCTCTCCGGACACACGCACGGCGGACAGCTCTTCCCCTTCACCCTGCTCGTCGGGATCCAGTGGGAACACCGCGCCGGGCTGTACCAGCACGACGACGCCAGCATCTACGTGAGCCGCGGCTGCGGCTTCTGGGGACCGCCCATGCGCGTCGGCGCTCCACCGGAGATAGTGAAGATCGTACTGACCTCGGCGTAGGCGACCCGCATCCAATCCGCGAATCACGGTTGTCGAGAAGCTCGTGGCGCGCAACGCCGAGCTGGAGCCGGTTCCTCGCGGATCCCGCGCCCAGTTGAAGCGGCTCCTGGATGGAACGCCCTCCCGGCCGGCCCGGCCGACCAGCTAAGGAAGAACGTCCACCGATCGGCGCCAACCCGGCCCTGATGACCGCGGGGCCGTGGCTCCGAACTGCGTGCGTTCTTCCTTAGCGCGCGGCTCACGTCGGTCGGCAGGGAGCACCATCCAGGCACGCGACGCGAATCCATGCTCCCGGATGCCTTGCGTCGAGTTCAGAGGGGAGGCCCCCCGGCCCGGGCTTCGATGGGCTCCTCGCCGAGGCCCGGAGGCTGCCGAAGATCATCCGCAACGGCCACCGGACCTCGCGGGGCAGCGTCGGCTCCACTGCCCGGCTGCTGCCTGCCGCCCCCTCCACCCGCACCATCACGGGAGGAGGTCGACATGTCGCAGCACATGGAAGAGACGATGTCCTGGTCGGGGTTGGGCGTCGGGACGGACAAGGAGTCCTTCCTCGCGCGGGTGCAGGAACGGACTCCCGAGCTGGACGCCGCCGAAGCCGCCGAGGCGGTTTTCTGTGTCCTCTCCGAACGCATCAGCGGCGGCACGATCCAGCGCCTGCTCGAACAGCTCCCGCCCGATGTCCGGGAGCTGTTCGATCGCTGCCGCCGCCGCGCCCAGGATCAGGCGAAGGGAGGCGACCGAGACGACTTCTACCTCGCCGTCGCGGAGCACCTGCTCATCGATCCGGAAGACGTGCGCCGCGTCCTGTTCGCGGTGTTCGGTGCGTTCCACTCGCAAATCACCGAGGCGGAGTCGGAGCGCGTCGTCAGCGAGCTGCCTGCCACGCTGAAGTCGACGTGGATCAGCTCGCGGCACAACGTGCCGGCGCCGCACTGACCGCTTCCCGGGCGGGAGCTCAGCGAACGTCGAGCAGTTCGACCTCGAACACCAGCGTCGAGTTCGCGGGGATCACGGGCGGGAAGCCCCGGGCGCCGTAGCCGAGCTCGGGCGGAATGGTGAGCTTGCGGATGCCGCCGACCTTCATGCCGGCGACGCCCTGGTCCCAGCCCTGGATGACCTGACCTCCGCCGAGCTTGAAGGTGAAGCCCTGGCCGCGGTCGCGGGACGAATCGAACTTCGATCCGTTGGTGAGGGTGCCCACGTAGTGGACGGTGACGCTGTGACCGGCCTTCGCTTCAGCGCCGGTGCCCTGCTTGATGTCGTCGATCTGGAGTGCCATGCCGGCCTCCCTTAGTCGCAGGGAGGCCGGCAGGCAATGACAGGCTGCTGCTAGTTACAACCGCAGGTCAACGTCGCGGTCGCGCCATTCCGGGGGGCCGCCGGCCCCACCACGAAGTCCGCCGCGGTGTCGTTCGAGTCCTGGCACCCGGCGTTCACCCGGCTGACCGAGTCGGCGCTGGTCGTCGCGGGCGTCGGACCGGTGCCCTCGAAGCAGTTCGCCGCCCCGAAGCCGACGACGTCGATCACGTTGGCGCTGGCGGGGCAGGCGCCGTTGAGCACGGTGCCATTGTTGACGAGGGCGACCTTGCCTGCGCTTCCACCCATCGAGAGCAGGACCGTGGGAACGAGGACCGGCGCGGGAAGCGCCGTGGTGCCTCCGGCCCCCTTGCCCTGCTGGATCAGGAGGTAGGCGCCCGGTGCGATCGAGGTCCCAGCCGGGATCTCCGACTTGTTCCAGTTACCGGTACCCGTTGCGCTGCCGTACTGGATCGTCCAGCCGCTGATGTCGACGGCGGTGCTGCCGCGGTTGTGCAGCTCCACGAAGTCGTGGGTGTACGTCGCGCCGCTGTTGCCGCCGCCGCCGTAGACCTGGCTGATCACGACCGCCGACCCGGTGCACATGTTCTGGATCGAGACCGACACCGTCCTCGACACGGCTCCACGCGTCGCAGTCACGTCGACGTTCCCCGACGCGTTGGCACCCGCCTGGAAGGCGAACGTGGCGCTCGTCGCGTTCGCCGGGATGGTGATGGTGGCGGGAACGGTGCCCGCCGACGACGGGTTCACCGCGAGGCCCACGGTGGTCGCAACCGATGCCGGGATGTCCAGCGTCACGGTGAACGTCAGAGAGCCACCGGGGCCGACCGCCGAGGCCTCGGCGGTGAGCGTGTCGAGCGCGGCGAGCTCGGTCAGGAGCACGCGGACGTTGGCGGTCATCGAGGTCCCCGACAGCGAGGCCGTCAGGGTGACCTGCGCGGCCTGGGCCACGCCAGTGACCTGCACGGGCGCGCTGGTGCTTCCGGCCGGGATGGTCACACCGCCGCCGACCACGGTGAGGTCTGCCGACGAAGAGGTGATCGCCACGAACGTGTCGCTCGCCGGGGCGCGCGACAGGCTCACCGTGAGCGGCTCCGGGAAGGTCGGCGCAGCGACCTGGCCCACGCGCGCGTAGCTCGCCGCCGGACCGAAGCCGCCAAGCACCAC
>JBAWAM010000034.1:0-7476 GCA_049589315.1 Myxococcaceae bacterium | reverse complement strand
GTTTCAACCCGGCGCGTTCGCCAGGTTGCTCGGGCGGAGGCGGAAGATGATCCACACGGCCAACGCGAGCACGAGAGTCATGAAGCCTTCGGCGGCCACTGTGCCCCAGTACTTCATCACCACGACGACTGCGGCGTTCCCTCCGGCGTGCAGTGCGACGGCGAGCCAGTACCAGGCCATGGAGCCGCGGATGAAGCGCTGGAGGACGATCACGGACAGGGCGATGTGCAACGCAATGGATCCCACGCGCTCCCACGCGCCGAGCAGTGGCTCCCACCAGCGGAGGTTCGCGATGGTCTCCTTCGCCTTCGTCACCTGCGCCAGGGCTTCGGGCGTGAGGTTCGGGAGAGTGCTGGGGTCGAGCTGGCTCAGCACGATGGCGTTGACGAGTCCGATCGCGGCCAATCCGCCGACGAGCACCGCGGATTCGATGCCGCCATGCCCGGCGCCGAGCGCCACCGCGGTCCGCCAGTTCTGCTCGTTGCGCAGGGGCTTCCGGAAGCACACGTAGCGCGCGGTCTCCTCGAACAGGCCGGCGCTGATCGCGAGGAAGGACACCCAGATCACCGCCCCGCCGGGGAACTCCATCTTCCCGTGCAGGGCCCATTGCAGCGCTGCGACGAGGGGCACACGGGTGAAGATCTGCGATACGGCGAAGGCCAGCGCGCCGATGCCGAAGACTGCCCAACGCACCTTCAGGCGCCGGCGGAGGAGGAACACCAACACGACCGGCATCAGCACGTCGAGCGCGATGGCGGTCATGAAGCTGGCGATGAGGCGGGGATCGAGGGCGTCCACGGGCTCCACCCTCACCCCCATCCCTTCTCCCTGTCCAGGTAGAGGGGGGCCTCAATGCAGGTACTGGGGCGGCGTGGGCGGCGCGGGGCTCTCGACTTCGGCGCTCCGGGTCCGGCTTCTCCACTCGTCCAGCATCCACCCGCCGGCAATGGCGAGCTGGGGCACCACGTCGAGGAGGTAGACGGATTTGATCCGCCGCTTCGAGAGGTAGATCGCTTCCACGGCCGCCAACGACAACGCGGCGCCGGCGGCGAGGAAGCGCAGCTCGGGGGTCACTCTCCGTGATCTCGACGCGAGCCCGAGGGTTCCGCCGATCACGGTCACCAACGCACCCACGGTCTTCACGAGTCCGTCTTCGGGCTTGGGCCCGGTGACCGCCTCGAACGAACGCGGATGCACGATCGGCCACGCGCCGGCCACGACGTAGTACGCGGCCTGCCCCACCGAAAGCCACCGCGCCAGCTCGCTCGCGGGCGCTGCCTCTTGCTGGAGTTCCTCCACTGCTGCGTCCTCCGCCGGAAAAATGAGGCGCGTACGAGGCGGCCGCATGGATCGCGACGGAGTGGTGCCTGCCTGCTCGGGGTGCACGCAACGCCTCCGCTCGGGACACGCGTGCGCACCGTCGGGCCATGAGCGCGAACGAGAAACGCGGAGAACGAGCCGGGCAAGACGCCGGGCGTCCCGGACTGAGGTGACCTGATGGGCGCTACGGCTTGATCCGGGTCACGGTCTCTCCGTCGACCTTCGCCGTGTGTCGCTTCACTTCCCGGGTGACGAACAGCGCGGCGGCGGAGAGCACGCCAACGTCGTCGAGCCAACCCAGCACCGGGATCACGTCCGGCACGGCATCGAACGGGAGGACCAGGTACGCAAGGGCTGCCACGCCCGCGACCTTGCGCCACCGGGACACACCCGGGTCCTTGAGGTACCGAACGAGTTTCGAGCTGAAGCTCCGCGCTTGAACGACGTTCATGCCTTATCAACGTACGCCGGCGGGCCTGATTGCAACCCTGCCCCCGGACAGACGAAAGCCCCGGCTCTCCTCGTGGGATGAACCGGGGCTTCGTTGTCGGGCCGGAGATCTACCCCGACCTATCGCTGACTACTCGGTGGGCTCGCTGCCCTCGTCCGTCCCGGGCTCGATCTCGGATGACGTCTCGGTCGACGACTCGCTGGCGCCCTCGCTGGTGCTCTCGCCGCCGTTCTCGCCGTCGACGTCGACCTCGCCGCCGCCTTCGGACTCGGCCTCGCCGGTCGCCTCGGGCAGCTTGGACACGCCGGTCACCTTCTCCTCGGCGCTCTCCAGCGAGATCAGGCGCACGCCCTGGGTGTTGCGGCCGATCACGGAGATCTCGTTCACCTTCATGCGGATGAGCATGCCGCCGTTGGTGACGAGCATCACCTCGTCGATGTCCTTCACCTGCTGGAGGCCGGTCACCCGTCCGTTCCGCTCGGTGGTCTTGATGTCGATGATGCCCTTGCCGCCGCGGTTCTGCACCCGGTACTCGGACTCCTGGGTCCGCTTGCCGTAGCCGTTCTCCGTCACGGTCAGGATGGTCGTTTCGGGCTCCACGATGTCGGCGCCCACCACCTCGTCGCCTTCGTCGAGGGTGATGCCCTTCACGCCGTACGCGGTCCGTCCCATCGACCGCACGTCCTGCTCGTTGAACCGGATGCTCATGCCGCTCGCGGTCGACAGCAGGATGTCCTTGCTGCCGTCGGTGATCTTCACGGCCACGAGCTCGTCGCCATCCTCGATCCCCAGGGCGATGATCCCGTTCGAGCGGATGTGGCTGAACGCGGACAGGTCGGTCCGCTTCACCACGCCCTTCTTCGTCACGAAGAACACGTACTTGTTCTCGCTGAACTCGCGCGTGATCAGGTACTGCCTCACGAACTCGCCCTGCTCGAGCTGCACCAGGTTCACGATGGGCTTGCCCTTCGCGGTCCGGCTTGCCTGCGGGATCTGGTGCACCTTCAGCCAGTACAGCCGACCCTTGTTCGTGATCGGCATCAGGTACGCGTGGGTCGACGCCACGAACAGGTCGACGACGAAATCGTCCTCCTTCGTCACGGCCCCGGTCTTGCCTCGTCCGCCGCGCTTCTGCGCCCGGTACTCGCTCAGCGGGTTCCGCTTCACGTACCCGGCGTGCGAGACGGTCACCACCATGTCCTCTTCGGCGATGAGGTCTTCGCTGGTGATGTCGTCCACGTCGCCGGTGATCTCGGTCCGACGCTTGTCGGCGTAGCGCTCGCGCACTTCACTCAGCTCGGCCTTGATCACGTTCAGCAGCGAGGTCTCGTTCCCGAGGATGTCTCGCAGCCGCGCGATCTCCCGCACGAGCTCCAGCATCTCGTTGAACAGCTCCTCGCGCTGCATGCCGGTCAGGCGCTGCAGGCGCATGTCGAGGATGCTCTTCGCCTGCTCCTCGGAGAAGCCGCCCAGGTACTTCCGCCCGCCCTCCACGGTGCCGGGGAAGTACTGGTACGAGAGGCCGGTGTACTGGGGCTCCAGGGACTTCGCCCGCTCGACCAGCGCGTTCATCTGCAGCCGCGCCTTCTCGACATCCATCCGCGGCAGGTCGCCGAACCGCTCGTGCTGGTACAGGTCGTCCGAGAGGATGTGCATGAGGCCCCACCGCGCCTCGTCCACGTCCTTCGACCGCCGGATGATGGTGATCACCTGGTCGATCAGGTCCTGCGCGACGATCAGACCTTCCACGATGTGCAGCCGCTGCTCGGCCTTCCGCAGCTCGAACCGGCTGCGCCGCGTCACCACCTCGCGCCGGTGGAGCACGAACTTCTCCAGCAGCTCCTTCAGGCTCAGGGTCTTCGGCGTGCCCTGATCGATCGCCAGCATCACCATGCCGAACGTGGTCTGCATGGCCGTCATCTGGAACAGGTTGTTCAGCACGACCTGCGACAAGGCGTCGCGCTTCAGGTCGACCACGATCCGCATGCCTTCGCGGTCGGACTCGTCCCGGATGTCGCTGATCCCCTCGAGCTTCTTCTCCCGGACGAGCTCGGCCATCTTCTCGATCAGCCGCGCCTTGTTCACCTGGTACGGGAGCTCGGTGACGATGATGCTCTCGCGATCGTTCTTCCCGACCTCGATCTCCGTCCGCGCGCGGACGGTGATCTGCCCGCGGCCGGTCTCGTAGGCGCGACGGATGCCCTCGCGGCCGGAGATGAACGCCGCGGTGGGGAAGTCCGGACCGGGGATGAACTTCATCAGGTCCAGCACGGTCGCCTTCGGGTTGTCCAGGAGGTGAACCGTCGCGTCGATCACCTCGCCCATGTTGTGCGGCGGCACGTTCGTGGTCATGCCGACCGCGATGCCCGACGACCCGTTCACGAGCAGGTTCGGGAACCGGGTGGGCATCACCAACGGCTCACTCAGCGAGCCGTCGTAGTTGGGACCGAAGTCGACGGTCTCCTTGTCGAGGTCCGCGAGCAGCTCGTCGGTGAGCCGCTCCATCCGGACTTCGGTGTAACGCATGGCCGCCGGCGAATCGCCGTCGACGGAGCCGAAGTTGCCCTGGCCGTCCACCAACGGGTAGCGCATGGACCACGGCTGCGCGAGCCGCACCATGGCGTCGTACACGGCGGAGTCGCCATGCGGGTGGTACTTACCGATGACGTCGCCGACCACGCGCGCCGACTTCTTGTACGCGCGGTTGTACGTGTTCCCGAGGTCCTGCATCGCGTACAGGATCCGGCGGTGCACCGGCTTCAACCCGTCGCGCACATCCGGCAACGCGCGGCCGATGATGACCGACATCGAGTAGTCGAGGTACGACTTGCGCATCTCGTCTTCGATGTTGATCGGGATGAGCTCGCCCGCTCCCCCGTTGGACGGCGGTCCCGGCGGGCCGGGCGGTTTCAGCGTGGTTTCGTCGGACATGGTGCTCCGGTAAGGTCTCGAAAAGACGAAGTTTTCTAGCCCGGAGACGGCCCAAGATCAACGAATTCGACCGTTTCTCGCTCTTATAGAGACGCGCGCGCGCGTGTGGAGCCCTCGGCTACTCCCCCGGCGGCCGCATTCCAGGCTCGAGGGTGGTCAGGACCCGCTCGGCCTCGGCGCCGGTGGCCCCCTTCGGGTCGAGCTTCCGGGCCTGCTCCAGCGCGGCGCGCGCCTCGGCCCGCTGCCCCTTCAGCTTCAGCGCGATCCCCTCGTTCAGGTGCGCCGAGGCGTTGTCCGGGTCCATCTCCAGCGCTCGGCGGAAGTGCTCCAGCGCGCGGTCGAGGTCGCCGGAGAGGACGGCCTCGCGCCCTTCCTGCACCTTCTTGTCTGCGTCGTTCACCAGCTCGACGTCGATCAGCGACCCACCGGCCACGTTCACCAGCAGCACCCGGAGGATGCCCGCCCAGTAGAAGGAGAGGCCCTGCGCTGCCACCACCGCCGCGAGCGGGAGGTCGGGGAGGAGCTGCCTTCCCCGGAACTTGAACCGGACCTTCGTGTAGCGCCCCTTGTTGGTCCAGCGCTTCACCTCGGCGCCGAGCTTCTGGAGCGTCTCCTCGAGCGCGGGCTCTTCGGGGCGCGCCTGCTCCTCGGCGGCTTCGGCCGGGCGGCTCGGTTCGGCAGCGGGCTCAGGCGCCGGCTTCGCGCGGGGCTTCGCCTTCGGCCTGGCCTTCGTGGACGTCGGCTTCTTCTTCCGGGGCGCACGGGTGCTCATCGCCCGGCAGCTTATCTCGGGGTTCCGATCCGGCGACGCGCGAGGCTACGATTGTCCGCCATGTCGATGTACTCCGAGTCGCTCCGCGCGTTCCTCAGGCCCGTCCTGCCGTATCTCGACGACCCCGAGGTCTCCGAGATCATGATCAACGGGCACGAGGACGTCTGGATCGAGCGGAAGGGCCGGCTGTTCAAGACGGACGCGAAGTTCACCGAGGAAGGTCTGCTCGGTGCGGCGCGGAACATGGCGCAGTTCGTCGGCCGTGTTCTCAGCGAAGAACGACCCCGGCTCGACGCGCGTCTCCCGGATGGGAGCCGCATCCACGTGGTCATCCCGCCCATCGCACGCCGCGGCACGACGGTCTCGATCCGCAAGTTCTTCAAGGAGAAGCTGTCGGTCGACGGCCTGCTGAAGTTCGGCTCGCTGACCGCGCCCATGGCCCGGCTCATCGAGGCGGCGATCCACACGAAGCTCAACATCATCGTCTCGGGCGGTACGGGCTCGGGCAAGACGACGCTGCTCAACATCGTCTCCTCGCTCATCCCCGACGACGAGCGGATTCTGACCATCGAGGACTCGGCGGAGCTCCAGCTCGGCCAGACGCACCTGGTCGCGTTCGAGAGCCGCCCGCCGGACAAGTACGGCAAGGGCGGCGTGGACATGGGCGACCTGCTCCACTCCGCGCTGCGCCTCCGTCCGGACCGCATCATCGTCGGCGAGGTCCGCGGCGGCGAGGCCTTCCATCTCATCCAGGCGATGAACACGGGTCACGGCGGCTCGCTCTCCACGGCGCACGCGAACTCGCCCACCGACGCGCTGCGCCGCCTCGAGTCGCTCTGCCTGATGAGCGCGGTCGAGCTGCCCATGGTCGCGGTGCGCGCCCAGGTGGCCTCGGCCATCAACCTGGTCATCTGCTGCGAGCGTCTCCACGACGGCAGCCGCAAGGTGACCCACATCTCCGAGGTGCTCCCGCTCAACGACAAGGGCGAGTACCGGACCCAGGACCTCTTCGTCTACACGCCGGTGGCCAAGGGCGAGGACGGGCAGATCCTCGGCTACCACGCGCCTACGGGGATCATCCCGCAGTTCGTCCAGCGCGCCCGCGCCTATGGCTTCGAGGATCTCGATGCGGCCTTCTTCGATCCGGCGACCTACGATGTCCCCCCTCCGCCTCAGTTCGCGGTCGGCGAGGCGGTGGTCACGCGCTGGGCGCCCTCGCTGAAGCACCGCGAGACGGGTCTGCCGGATCCGGAGAGTTTCCAGGAGGCGTGGCACGCTTTCGGGCAGAAGTTGAAGCTCGCGCCGACGCCCCAGCCCGTCAGCCCGGCCTCTCCGCCACGTCGGACGGGAGGGGTGCAGTCACGGCAGGTGGTGCGCGCCGAGGAGGTGGACGACTCCGACAAGACGCCCGCGCCCACGCGCAACCCGCTCGCCCGGGCCCCTGCCCCTTCGCCTTCGGTGAACGTCGACGAGCCGAAGGTGGAGATCGCCGACGACCTGCTCGCCGAGGGCGAGGCGGAGTTGTTGGAGTCGATGTCGAAGACCCTGCCGCCCCGGCCGGATCCGCTGCGTCCCACGCCCGCGCGCCGCCCGCTCAAGCCGTGGCCGGAGCCCGGGAAGGAAGCGAGCGACAACGCGGAGAAGACGCACATCCGGCCGATTCCGACGCGGCGGAAGCCGAGCTAGTTCAGGCACGCCACCGGGGCGGCCGTCGCCTGCTCCGCTCTGTCCTTCGACACGAGGCCGCGGCGCGCGAGCGACCGGAGGATGTGGTCGCGGTTCTGCTTGATGATGGAGGCGTTCCGGCACTCCTTCACCTGTGAGTAGTAGCCGTGGATCGGCAGCGCCAGCATCAGCTCGGCGAGTTCGGCCAGGTCCAGGTTCTTCAGCTCCTTCTTGTAGAGGCTCCAGGCGGCATCCCGCACACCCACCACGCCGCGCTCGAAGCGCATCGTGTCCAGGTCGTACGCGACGAGCTCGTCCTTCTGCAGGACCGCGCGGA
>JBAWAM010000033.1:0-6592 GCA_049589315.1 Myxococcaceae bacterium | reverse complement strand
ACCGGGGCCGGCGCCGCCGGCCTGGAGCCCTGTGCGGAGGGCGAGATGTTCCGCGTACTTGAGGGTGGCGAATCGATCCCCGGGCCAGCCCGCGGTTCGCCTCGTCGATCGCGAGAGGGGAACCGTCCGGCGCCTCGCCCGTGGCAACGCTTCCAGCTCCTCCCTCCAGCTCGGCTGCGGGCACACCTGGGAGCCGGCCCGAGATCGCACGAACGAACCTTTCACACCGCGCAGGTCCTCGCTGCGCCTCCGCAAGCACACGATGGCCCGCGCACCGAGGCCTCTTCGGGGCCTGTTCAACTACGTGGACAAGGCTCGCCAGTAGCTCTGGCGAGCCCACCCAGCCCCGACGGCAGCGCCGGCGCTACAGTCCGCTGCCTGAGCCCACCACAATCACTGTGCCGAGGTACTGGTGGGAGTCACGCAAGCAGGTCCCTCCCGTGCAGCGAAAGCGGCGGAAGTGAGATCGGCGTGAGCGGTTCGTCCGGTCCAATGATCGCGTGCGAACGATATTGTCGCGCAGAGGCATCGGGATCTCGCATGACTTCGATCTGCCTCCCGTTGACGTCGATCAGCCAATATTCGGGAATCTCGGCACGCGCGTACAAGGGAGCCTTCACCACCCGGTCGAAGTGAAGGCTCGTGCGGGCGATCTCGATGACCAGCAGCGCGTGTGCAGGGTGGTTCGCCCCGTGCCCCTCCTCACCGTGGGGCACGATCGAGAAGTCCGGTTCTGGTTCCGAGTCGTCTCCGAGCGTCAGGGGAAGTTGCACTCGAACGTCGAAGCCCTCACCCAGCCTCCGGACGAGAATGCCGTTCAGCCGCTGGATGATGCGCGCGTGGGGACCACTCTGGGGTGATCGCACCGTCAGGATTCCATGCAGCAGCTCGAGGTGCTCGTCCTCGGCGAAGACGCCTGCTTCGATCATCCGGTGGTATTCGTCCACCATGAGCGGACGCTGGCGATCCTTGAGAAGATCGATCAGCTCGAGCTCGGGCATCCTCATGCTTCAAAGATAGCGCCCGGTACTGACGCGACCTTTCGCCGAAGCGGCCTCCAGCCGTCCGGTCGGCCGTCTAGGTCGGCGAGCAAGGGAGCTACCCCGTATCGGCCTCGGCTCCGACCCTCGAGACTCCAGCGGACGCACGCGGATTCGCAGTCGCTCCTCATCATGACTGGAACCAGGCGCGCTCAGGTGATCTCCGCCTGGTGCTCACGGTGATCGTGAGCGGAGCTGCGCCGTCGTCTCGTCGATCAAGGCCTGAAGCCCCGGGCTGCGCTCCACTGGCCATTTCACCGGGTGCTCCAGATCGCGCAGCGGCTCCGGCAAGGCAGCGATGCGGCGGAGACACCGGGCGCGCGCGTCCGTCAGCGACTCCGGCTCGTTCAGCCGACGTCCGCCGCGCATGATCGGCTCGAGCAGCGGTCGCGCGTTCGGGATCGTCTCGTTCTCCAGCGCGATCACGTCCTTCACCCAGCGCCCGCTCTCCTCGACCCGGAACACCTGCTTCCGGCCGGGCAGGGTGATCTTCTGCGCCGACAGCTTCATCCGCGGCGAGCCGGCGTACTCCGAGAGCTTGTACACGCCCCCGAGCGCGGGCGCGTCTGCGCTGGTGGCGACCTGGGTTCCCACTCCGAACGCGTCGATCGGCGCGCCTGCGTCGAGCAGCCGCGCGATCTGGTGCTCGTCGAGATCCCCGGAAATGAAGATCTGCAGCTTTGAATGGCCGGCGTCGTCGAGGATCTTCCGCACCGCCCGGCTCGCCTCCAGGAAGTCTCCCGAGTCGATGCGGACACCCCGAATCGCGTCGCCCTGGTCCACCAGGACCCGCGCCACCTCGGCGGCGATCCGGGCGCCCTGGAGCGTGTCCCAGGTGTCGATGAGGAGGATCGTCCGCTCGCCGTGGTCTCCGGCGAAGGTCTCGTACGCGTGGCGCTCCGTGTCGAAAGCCATCACGAACGAGTGGGCCATCGTGCCACTCGGCGGGATGCCGAACTGGCTCGCGGAGAGCACGTTGGAGGTCGAGCCCGCCCCGGCCAGGTACGCCGCGCGTCCGCCCCGCACTGCCGCGTCGCTCCCGTGGGCCCGGCGCATCCCGAACTCCGACCACGCCTTCCCGCGCGCTGCCAGCGTCACCCGCGCCGCCTTCGACGCAATCATCGTCTCGAAGAGCACGCAGTTGAGCAGGAACGTCTCCACCAGCTGCGCCTCGGCGATGGGGCCGGTGACCCGGAGGATCGGCTCCTCTGCGAAGACCAGCTCTCCCTCCGGAACCGCCCACACCTCGCCCGTGAAGCGCAGCTTGCCCAGCTCGGTGAGGAAGGCTTCGTTGAAGAGGCCCATGTTGCGGAGGCACGCCAGCGCGTGCGCGTCGAAGTGGAGGGTCTCCAGATATTCGAGTGCGCGCTCGAGGCCGCAGGCCACCAGGAAGTTCCGCTCCCCCGGGAGCTTGCGGACGAACAGGTCGAACGTCGCGTCACCGCGCATGCCGTGCGCGAGGTAGCTCGACGCCATCGTGAGCTCGTAGAGGTCCAGCAGGAGCGCCGCGTCTGACGCGTCGACGCTCACGCTGCGGCCTCCGCGCGCTCGACGTGAGCGCCGCGCGCCGAGATCTCCTCCAGCGCCCGCTCGCCGTCGTCGGGTTTCAGATCCACCGGCTTCATCGCATCCGCGATGGCGGTGATCTCGAACCCGTGCCGGATCGCGTCCTTCGCGGTGTCGTGGACGCAGTAGTCGGTGGCGTACCCCACGACCGCGATGTGCCGGATGCCGAGCTCGCGCAGCCGATCCACGAGTCCCGTGCTGGTGTGCTCATCGGTTTCGGGATCCCGCACCGTGAAGGCGGAGTAGCCATCCTCGCCGCCGACGCCCTTCTTGAGGAAGTAGGCGGGCCCGTGGAGATGCAGCTTCGGGTGGAACTGCGCGCCCCACGTGTCGTGGATGCAGTGCGGTGGCCAGATGCCGCCGTCGGTATTGAAGTGCGGCGTCCGCTCCGGGTGCCAGTCCTGTGTGTAGAAGATCGGGACACCCGCCGCTCGCGCCGCGTGGATCTCCCGATTGACCGCGTCGAGGACCTCCTCTGCGCCGCGCACGTGGAGACTTCCACGCGGGTCGACGAAATCATTCTGCACGTCGACGACGATGAGGGCGGTTCCGGGCTCGTACTTCATGACGTCACCCCCCTTTCAAATAACAACAGCGGGGGACGCAGTGTCGCGCGCGCTCGGCGCCCTGTCGTGATGCCGAGCGGCGAAGTGTCGGGCTTCCAGCCCGAACACCAACGATGCGCGATCAGCTCTTCAGCTTGTACCCGCGCTGGAGGAGCACCCAGGCGAGCGCCGTGCCCGTGAGCGCGAGCGCAGCGAGGATCGTCAACCCGATCCACCAGTGAAAATCGGCCTGGCCGAGCATGCCGTACCGCAGGGTATCGACCATGTAGACGATCGGGTTGAACAGACTCACCTGACGCCAGGGCGGGGGGAGCCGGTCCACCGAGTAGAAGACGCCGCCGAGGAAGGTGAGCGGCAACATGATGAAGGTCGGGAAGACGTTGATCTCCTCGAACTTCTCGGCCCAGAGCGCCGCCAGCACGCCGTAGACCGAGAAGACGTACGACACGAGGAGGAGCTGGAGCGGGAGCAGGATCGCGTGGGCGAGCTGGAACCCGGTGAAGAACATCGCGACGACCCACGTGAGCAGACCGACGACCAGTCCGCGCACCATCGCTCCGCCGACGAAGCCCATCAGCAGATCGCCCGGGCCCAGCGGGGCGACCAGCAGGTCGACGACCGTGCCCTGCATCTTGTGCATGAACAGCGACGAGCTGCTGTTCAGGAATGCGTTGTTCGCGATGCCCAGGAACACCAGGCCGGGGACGATGAAGTGGATGTACGGGATGCCGTGCACCGCCTGCATCGTCGAGCCGAGCGAGTACCCGAAGACCACGAAGTAGAGCGTCGTGGTGATGAGCGGCGAGAAGACCGTCTGTCCGGGTACACGGAGAAAGCGGCGGACCTCCTTCTTCAGCAGCGTCTTCGTCCCGATGGCGTTCATCCGGCCCGCTACATACCCACTCTCCGACTCCCTGGACAGGGCGAGCTACCTGGAGACCACGATGAACAGGCGCCGGAAGGGGAAGAGCGTCCTCCCGTCGCTTCTGCGCGGATACGCTGTTGCCAGCCGCCGCCTGTATTCCCCAAGGAAGTCGTCCTGTTCGCGCCCCGAGAGCGCCTCGAGCACCGGCAGCAGCGCAGTGCCCTTCGTCCACTCCAGCACCGGGTCCTCGCCCTCCAGCGCGTGGAGGTACACCGTCTCCCAGAGGTCGAGCGTGCGCGCGTGCTTCGAGAGCAGGTCGTAGTAGCTCTCCGGCGGCATCACCGGCTCCGGACGGAGTGACAACCGCTCCAGGACGCCGAGCTCCTGCGCCACCTCTCGAATCAGCGTGTGCGAAGGCTGATCGAAGTTGCGGGGCATCTGGATCGCCAGGACCCCGCCCTCGGCGACACACGAGAGCAGCCTTGGAAAGAGCCGCGCATGGTCCGGCACCCACTGGAGGACCGCGTTGGAGAAGAGGACCTCCGGCTTCACTTCGGGCGTCCACGTCGCCGCGTCCGCCTCGTCGAACGCCAGCCCCGGATGGTTTGTCCGCGCCTTCGCCAGCATCTCCGGCGAGTTGTCGAGCCCGACCACGCGAGCGTTCGGGAACCTCGCCGCCAGCAGCGCCGTCAGGTCGCCGGTTCCACAGCCCAGGTCGACGACGTGCCGGGCTTCGACCTCCGGAATCCGGTGAATCAGATCCACGCCCGGCTGGAAGCGTGGACCGGCGAAGCGGAGATACTGCGACGGGTTCCAGGCCATGATTGCCTGCCAGCACGGCACGCCTGCTGCACGCTCGTCAATCCATGAAGAAGACAAAGAGACGCAGGGTGGACCTGTTCATCCTCGGAGGACTCGCGGTGTTGCTCACGTCTGCGTGGGCCGCCGTGACACAGCCCATGTCTGCGCTCGCGTCAGAGTGTCAGCCGGCCAGCGTCGCCCCCGCGCGGCTCGAGGCCCACGTTCGCATGCTCTCCGAGACCTTCCACCCGCGCGGCTGGGAGGACGTGGAGAACCTCGAGCGCGCCGCCGACTACATCGCGACGGAGTTGAAGCAGGCGGGCGGGGAGGTCAGCGACCAGAAGTACGAGACCTCGTTCGTGGAGACGTACCGGAACGTCATCGCGCGGTTCGGCCCCGACACGCCCGAGCGCATCATCGTCGGCGCGCACTACGACGCCGTGGACGGCTCGCCGGGGGCCGACGACAACGCAAGCGGCGTGGCCGGGTTGATCGAGCTCGCGCGCCTGCTCGGTCGAACGCCGCCGCCCATCCGGGTGGAGCTCGTCGCGTGGACGCTGGAGGAGCCGCCGGCGTTCCCTACGCGCGACATGGGCAGCGCGCGGCACGCCGAGGCGCTGCGTGAGGCGAAGGTGAAGGTCCGCGCTGCGATCTCGCTGGAGATGCTGGGGACGTTCCTGGACGAGCCCGGGACGCAGACGTTCCCTGCGCCGGTCCTCGGGCTCGTGTACCCGAGCACCGGGAACTTCATCACCGTGGTGGGGAGGCTGGGCGAAGGCGAGCTGGTCCGGACGGTGAGGTCGGCGATGCGCAGCGCGACGGACCTCCCGGTCGAGTCGATCAACGCGCCGCGCTGGGTGCCGGGCATCGACTTCTCCGACCACGCGAACTACTGGGATCACGGCTACCCAGCGCTGATGATCACCGACACCGCGTTCTATCGGAACCCGCGCTACCACACCGCCGCCGACACCGCGGACACCCTCGACTACGTGCGGATGGCGAAGGTGGTGGAGGGCGTCTCCTGCGCGGTCCACGCCCTCGCCCTCGCCCGGTGAGGACTACTCGTCGCCGAGCAGCCCACCCAGATTTCCAAACCCGCCAACCGCGCCGCCCTGCTCACGGCCCGTGTACGCGGACGCCATGATCCGACCCGCCATGCGGCTGATCGGCAGCGACTGCAGCCACACCCGACCCGGGCCGCGCAGGGTGGCGAAGAACAGCCCCTCTCCGCCGAAGAGCGCGCTCTTCACGCCGCCGACCATCTGGATGTCGTAGTCGACGTTCGGGGTGAAGGCGACCAGGCAGCCCGTGTCCACGCGGAGGAGCTCGCCCGGCTGAAGCTCGCGTTCGACCAGCGTTCCGCCCGCGTGGATGAAGGCGAAGCCGTCACCCTGCAGCCGCTGCATGATGAAGCCCTCGCCGCCGAAGAAGCCGGCGCCCAGCTTGCGCTGGAAGGCGATGCCGATCGACACGCCCTTGGCCGCCGCGAGCAGACTGTCGCGCTGGGCGATGAGCTCGCCCCCGAGCTGCCCCAGGTTCACCGGAATGATCTTCCCCGGGTAGGGCGCGGCGAACGCGACCTTCTTCTTCCCGTGGCCCTTGTTCATGAAGATGGTCATGAAGAGCGACTCGCCCGTGAGCAGTCGCTTCCCCGCCCCCATCAGCGCCCCGAGGAACCCGCTCTGCTTCTGCGAGCCGTCGCCGAAGATGGTCTCCATCTGGATCCCATCCTCCATGAACATCATCCCGCC
>JBAWAM010000032.1:0-6898 GCA_049589315.1 Myxococcaceae bacterium | reverse complement strand
CGAGCGTGCTCTCGCGGAGCTTTTCGTACTCGGACGCGCTCCCCGCCGGTGACCGGGCCTTCAACTACGACCTCCCTGCGGCGCCCCTGATGACCGTCGCGGCCGAGTTCCATCCTCTGCCGTGGGTGGGGCTCCGCGGCACGTTCACGACTGTCGTGGGGCTCTACACGTCGACCCACGACGGGAACCGGTACGAGGGCTCGGCGGTGGCATGGACCCTCGGGGCCCAGGCGCAGGTCCAACTCGGGCCCATCGAGGTCGGGGGCCGGGTTCAGGGAGGCCAGCAGGGCTTCTCGCTCGGCATCGACAAGAACCGCAACGCTGACGGACCGGACGTGGCCTACACCTTCTTCGAGCCGGCCATGACCGCGCGCTTCCAGATCGTCCCGCGCCTCGAACTGTCTGGTTCGGCCGGCTTCCGCTTCATCACCGATGGCGGCGAGCTGACCTCGAACGTCTATCTTTCACGCGTCAACATCGGTGGATTGAACGCCGACGCCGCGCTGGCGTACCAGATCGCCGAAAACTGGGAGATTCAGCTCTCCGCCGGCATTCAGCGCTACTTCGCGGAGGCCGCCCCGAATGAGGGGACCGCCATCACCCGCGGCGGCTCCGTGGACATCTACCGCCAGGTCGGGCTCGGGCTCGCCTGGCGGCTCAACTGATCCGAACCGCTACTCCGGCTTGACGCCCTTGCCGGAGAGCTGGACCGTCTTCTGGGGCTCGTTGGCGGCGTTGGAGACGATCGTCAGCGACCCCGTGTACTCCTTCGCCTCCGTCGGAGTGAAGGTGACGCGGACGAACGTGTGACCCAGCGGCTCGATCTCGCGCTTCTCGGGAAGCTCGTACTTGAACGCAGAGTCGCCCGCTTGATCGACGGACTCGATGACGAGCGGCTGAAGCCCCAGGTTCTCGACCAGAAGCGATTCCTGGGGAGTCGTACCGATCCACACGGCAGTGCCGAACTCCCTCCCGAAATCCACGGCGTTCCGGTCTACCCGGAGCGTTGGCTCGTTCGGGGCTTCGTCTGCCGGCTTTCCACAAGCCATCAGACCGACGATGATGAATCCGGAAATGACGCTTCGTACCAGCATGTCGACGACCTCCAGTTTCCGGTTTCTAACATGGCTTGGGGTCTGCGCGGGACTCTGCCTATCGCTTGCCTGTGGTGGTCGGAAGGACGCCTTCGTGGGCGGACGCGTCGAGGACCGCTGCGACGAGAGCTGGCCCGTGTGTGATGCCGTCGCCGGGTGCGTGCTCGGCCCGGAGAGCTATCGCGAGGGCAACTTCCCCGGCGAAGGCCGCTTCATCGTCCGGGTGGCGGAGCCCTCGGTGGTGAAGGTCTCCTTCTTCCTCGAGGACGCCACCGCCGCCGGCGAGGAGACGGTCATCGTCTGGTACGAGGACGGCTGCAAGGGCCGGATTCGGGAGGCGATCACCGGGCGGACCTTCCTCGCCGAAGCGGAGCGCTTCGACGCCGTCACGCGCGAGGCGCAGCTCAACGGCGTGGGCGACCACCTGATCGAGTTCTCGTCGGATGCGCAGGCGAGGTACTTGCTCAAGGTCGACGTGGTGCCGCTGAGGCAGGTGGAGTGAACCACCGGGCTGGCAGTTGGCAGCTGCCAGCCAGATTCACCGCCCATCGACCGACTTCAGCATCTTCAGCAGCTCATCGCGCGACGGCCGCTTCTCCCTCCCGGCCTCGGTCAGATCGACCACGAACGCGCGGATGAAGTCGGCGTCCGGCGGTGAAACGACGGTGATCTTCCACACCTGACCGTCGACCTGGACCTCGCGCAGCACGCTCTTGAGTCCGCGCCGCGGCGAGCGGTTCACCGCCAGCATCGCCGCGACGATCGGGTGATCGGCGCCCTGGGTGAGGAGTCCGGGGAACCGCACGTGGGCCGCGCGGTTGGCGTAGCGGACGGTGCCGTCGGTGTCGATCTCCAGCACGGGATCCGGCATGACCAGCGGGTACGAGGCGAGCCGGAACAGCTCGTCCTCCATCTTCCGCTCGTCGGTGACATCCCGGAGCAGCAGCGTCCCGACCGAACCGTCGTCCTTCGGGCCGGCGCTGCACAGGGCGAACTCCGCGGAGAACCAACGCACGCGCTCGTGTCGTGACGCGAGGCGGAACTCGATGCGGCTTCCCGCGCCGTTCCGCAGGGACTCGCGCACCAGCGACGCGACAGGGGCCGCTGCTTCCGGGCCGAGGGCCTCCTCGAGCGAATGTCCCGCGAGCACCTCGCCCGAATGGCCGAAGACCCGACCGGACTGCGACCACGTCCGCAGGCATCGGAGATCCGAGCCGACTTCGATGACCACCAAGCCGTCGGTGGAGCTGCTCCGAACGGGAGGAGGGCGCTCGCCCTCGGGATGCTCCAGGGAGAACGCCTCGGTGTCGAAGATGCTGAGCAGCGGATGCAGGTGCAGCCCGGGACCTTCCGAGCCGAGCGCCTGCAGCGCGGCGATCACCTTCGCGACCTGCGATTCGGGGAGGGTCTGTGTCAGCACCACGCCGTCGGCGCGGGTGGTGCCGGTATAGGCGAACGGGACGAGCTCGACCTCACGTGCGCCCACGTGCTGCGCCAGCGACGCCCGAACGGTGCGCTCGTCCGGACGCGCGCAGTAGATCGCGGCGACATCCGCCTCTCCATCCAGCACGGCGCCGAGCGCCCGACGGTAGGTCTGCCAGAAGCGCTGGTCACCGAAGACGGCGTCGGGGTCGATCCCGGACTCGAGCAGGTGCGCTCGGGGGAGCAGGTACCCTGCCGCGGACCATGGGGTGAGCCACGCGGCCTCGGTGCCCTGAAGGCTTTCGAGGGTGACGGGGTCGTCGGCGCGGCAGATGAACGCGGCGTGGTACTCGGCGCTGCCGCCCCGCACCGCCCGCAGGATGGCGCGAGCGTTGGGGGCAAGCCGATCGCACAGCTCCGCGGTCGCCCAGATCACCTCGGCTTCACCGCGTTCGGCGCGTTCGATCAGCTCCTCGTACGTGGAGGTCGTCTCGACGGTGACCGGGCATCCGAGGCGCTGGGTGAGGGTCATCGCGAGCAGCTCGGCGCGAACGTACTCCTTCACTTCACCCAGTGAGGGGGGCGTCAGGAACCGGATCGAGCGATGTGCGTGCATTCTGAAGTGTCAGCCTGGGAACAGCTCGCACAGTGTCGTGCGAGTTGCACGTACACGCAAGAATGCATTCATACTGCTCGGGGGGCAGCCAGGCGATCACCGCTTGTGTGCGCCCAACAGACCCGGTTGAACGACCTGCTCCGCCTCGGTCTCCTCGATCTCCGCGGCGTGCCTCTGCCAGCGGGAGGCGCCGGCCACGTCGTGCACGCTCGGGACGGGGAGCCTGAGCTCGTCGTGCTCGAGCCCGCCGTGCACCGGGTTGGCGGGGACGGTCGCTCTCGACGCGAGGTCGCGCATCCTCAGGTGGGTCAGCCGGTGCCAGGCGCGCTGGTATCGCCGCGCGAGGATCAGGAACCCGGCCCAGCTCCAGAGGTTCGGGAAGCTCCCGAGCCGCCACGCGGCCTCGATCTGGAAGTGCACGTGTCCCGTCGCCGGGTCCTTCTCCAGGAGGAACCACTCGGACCCCGACTCCATGTGGCCCTCCAGCGTGTCGATGCGATAGCCGCGGACGTTCGGATCGCGCTCGCTTCCCCAGCGCACCTCGGAGATGCGCACGGGACAGAGATACCGGAGCCCGAGCACCTTCAACTCCAGGAGGATCCGACGGCCCTCGAGCGGCGTGTTCGGGTCGAAGTGGCCCACCACGACGCGCGGATCGGAGAACTCGTAGCGGACCAGCGCCGTCCAGGCCTTCTCGAACGGCCCCTCCGGCTCCGGTGGACCCGGGCGCTCGGAGGCGATGCGCGCACGCGAGCGGACCTGATCCCACCCGTTCTCGGCCGTCATGGCCGTGTAGGCGACCCTGAAGTTGCGGTCGACCGCGGTCAGGGCGTCGAGCTCGCGCCGGAGCTCGTCGTCACGCCAGCCTCGAAGGATTCGCCACGGAACCCGCGCCCTAGTCGGCTTCGGCCACGAACGTCGGACCGCAGGCTTCCTCTGGAGCGTCGGTCCCAGCGTCGACTCTGCGCTTGTCGGCATGAATCCACCCCACCACGCCTTCACCCACCGTGACCGCGACGCGGTTCACGAAGTCGGTCCAGCAGTTCGTCTGCATCGCATCGCCCAGGGCGACGAAGCCGGCGTAGTGCGCCGGGGAGCCGCTGCGCGCCCGGCTTCGGATGTGAAAGATGACGTCGCCCCGTCGATTCCGGTAGGCGCCGAAGGTGATGCGGCCGGCCTCCGGGTGGCCCGTCAGCGTTCCGAGCGTGAGGCTGGCGCGGTCCACTTGCAGCACCCGCACGCCGAACGTCCCCGCCCCGCGGATCTGCACCTCGAGCTCGTCACCGGGGCTCAGCGGCTCCTCGCTCGCGCCCAGGCGTCGGAAGCGGGCCAGGCCCGTCGGCGCGAACTCCGGGAACCTGCGTGAGACCAGGCGAATCACCTCGGAGGGTTTGAGGCGACAGTTCTGGATGATGGCCCAGTAGTCCCGCTGGAGCAGAGGGCCGTACCCGCCGACCGCCGGCGCGAGCTCTCGCGTCCGCTCGTGTGCTCTTCGCTCGAACAGCCGCATCGCACATGCCCCCATTCGAATCCCGCCTCCAAGGTTAGGAACGCAGGAGGTGGCCGAACATGAGCGATGTGAATCCCGCGTCTCAACCGTCCGAGCTGGACTACCAGGCTGCGCCGGTCCTCCGGACAGAACACGCAGAAGGAGGCTTCACCCGGCTGATCGAGCAGCAGGCCGCTCGCATCCCCTCCGACGTGTTCCTCTTCATCTCCCTCTCGTCGATGGTGGCGTCCCTCGCACTCGAGATCACAGGTCGCCGTCGCTTCAGCCGCTTCGTCGGGATGTGGCCCGGCCCGTTGTTGGTGATGGGCGTCTACAACAAGCTTGTGAAGACACTCGGACCGCGCTGAGCGGCTATGATGCGTGCTCGACCCAACAGGGAGAGCACCATGCGACGGATTCTGCTTGCAGCGCTGCTGGCGCTGGGCGGCTGCAGCTCCGACCCCGGCACTGAAGACGGGGGAGAGACCCGCGACGGCGGCGGCAACGACGCAGGCACCCAGGAGCGCTGGACGATCCAGACGCTCATCGGAGAGGGCGAGCTGGTCGACTTCGACATGGCGCTCGCCGCGGACGGGCGGGTCGGCATTGCGTACTACGCACGCATCGAAGGGCACACCTTCGGCAGCGAGCCGGACTACGAGCTGCGCTACGTCGAGTGGAACGCCGGCCAGGTCGGCCAGCCCGAGGTCCTGCGGAAGTCCCAGCGCGTGAACGGGGTCGACATCGCATTCCAGGCGGATGGGCAGCCGATGATTGCGTACATCGGCGGGGACACGCCCCTGGCGACCTCCCAGTTCTGGCACCAGAGCGACGCCGCGATCGCACGGCGCAGCGCCGGCGGGACCTGGACGGAGGAGATCGTGGCGGAGCGCGGCGACGAGGCGATGGCGGGCAATCCGGTGAGCGATCGCGGCTTCCTGGTCGGGCTGTTCCCGGCGCTGGCGACCGACGGCACGAACACGTACTTCGCCTGGCGAGACTGCCACGACGGCCAGTTCCCCCAGCAGGCCTGGAACGGCTCGGATCTCGAGGTCGCCGCCGGCAGACAGGGGAGCTGGGACAAGCGCGTCGTCATCGCCGGAGGGGACGACAAGCAGGCCTGGGGCGGACACATCCAGATGGTGATGGCCAACGGCCAGCCGGCGATCATCTCCGATCAGGTCTTCGGAGGGGCCGACGGCAGCGGGAGCAATGTCGCCTTCAACCGCCGCAACGCGGACGGGACGTGGACGCCGACGGCGCGCCCGATCAAGGCGATCGCGAACACGCAGAGCGGCCCGTCGCTGGACTGGGATCCGACCCTCGGGTTTGCGGTCGCCGTGGTGGAGCGCGCGGACAGCAAGCTCCTGTTCACGCGAACGATCGACGATGGGAAGACGTGGACGGAGCCGCACCCGGTCTTCCAGTCAGGCTCCGGCGGCTGGTACCCGTCGCTGTCGATCAACCCGGTGACGCACGAGCCGACGATCGCGTTCTACGTGTGCTCGAGGTCGGCGGGCAGCAACGAGGGCAACTGCGTGCCCGGCGACGATCGCCTGATGGTATCGGAGCGCATCTCCAACATCTGGCGGGAGGAGACGGTGGACGTCGAGGGGGCCTGGAAGCCGAAGCTGGAGCACCTCGCCGACGGTCGGCGGGTGATCGTGTATCGAGACCCGCGCAGCGGCGCGATCAAGCTGGCGGTGGAGAAGTGATGGCGTCGAACGTTCGGATGGGGAGCGCGGCCGCGTGCCTGGCCGCCCTGGTGCTGTCTTCCGTCGCGTGCGGCCCGGCGGACAACACCCTGGGCGGCAGCGTCAGCGAGCTGTTCCCGCTGGAGGTCTCGCGCGTCGACGTGCTCCGAAACGACCAGGCCCTCCAGGTCAGCTACTACAACAACAACGGCACCGAGCTGGACCTGGTGCTCCAGCTCACCGTGGCGCTGCAGGATGTGACCTTCGAGAAGGGCGCGAAGATCCCGCTGCAGGGGGAGTACGCGCCGGGGCATCAGCGGACGACGGTGGTGCACTTCGCCGGCGGCGAGCCAAGGCGGCAGCTCCCGAACGTGTCGACGGGCGATCTGGTCATCGACGAAGGCGGTGGGATCGACGAGCAGACCCGCGGCAACTTCTCGATGTCCTTCGAGCAGCACGGCGAGTTCGGCAGCGGGCGAAACGTGAACGGCGCGTTCAACGCCGTCGCGCGGGACGGCGGGTTCGGCGACCTCGTCGAGTAGGGCGAGGGGGAATCAACCGTCGTTGGGCTGCACCAGCCCGT
>JBAWAM010000031.1:0-3331 GCA_049589315.1 Myxococcaceae bacterium | reverse complement strand
CGGGAGACCGACCTCGCGCGCGCCGGTCAGCCACCGGTCCACCGCCTTCAGCGTCCCTCGGGCGCGCTCGACACCGTCGTGGAACAGGACCACGTCACCCCGCCCCGCCCTCGAGGCGTGTCGGAACGAGACGGAGGCGGGGACGGCGGCGAAGTCGAAGGAGTCGACCGACCAGAACACCGGGGTCAGGTGCCTCTCGCGAAGGATCCGCTCGAGCGAGCACGTGGTGAAGCCGTACGGCGGCCGGAACAGCGTCGGAGCCCGGCCGAGGAGATCCGCAAGCACCTGTTGTGTCCGGTCCACCTCGTCGAAGAGCCTCCTGTCGTCCGCGCCGACCAGGACGCGATGGGACCAACTGTGGTTCGCGACGGAGTGGCCTTCGTCCGCGATCCGGCGCACCAGGCGAGGGCTTCTACGCGCACGCTCGCCCACGAGGAAGAACGTCGCCCGGACGCCGTGCCGCGCAACGCAATCGAGGATCGCAGGCGTGCGCTCCGGATGTGGACCGTCATCGAAGGTGAGCGCCACGTGGGGAGCTTCGACGCGAAATCGTGCGCCGCTCCGGCCCGGAGGATGGAGCACGCGCAGAGGCGGAAGACCGATCCAGGACGTCAGTGACATGGCTCACCTCGCGACGCGAATTCGCCACATTCTGTCTCCTCGCAAGGCCGCCCTCCGCGGACATACGGCTGATCGTCCATCGAAGGTCGTTGCTCTGAGCTGTCCGCTCCAGCTCAGGTCTACTTGACAGCCATTAGAGTCCTTTTTACTCTTTCGACATCACAGAGACCTGAACTCCGGGAGGCTTCGGTGGGCACTTCGTTGCTGGCAACGGATGGGTACAAGTTCAGCATGGCCGAGGCGGGCTGGCCCCTGCGGCGCGAGACCTTCTACTACTCGCACAGGAAGGGCGGGCCTCAGGTCGTCCCCTTCGACGTGGAGCGCGTGATCCGCTCGCTGCTCCCGGACGTGGATGAGGCCGAGACAGCCTGGCTTGCGTCCAACCAGTACGAACCGGGCGCGGGAACCTGGGCCGCGCTCCGCTCGAGAGATGCCCTGGTCATCCGCGCACTCCCGAAGGGTGCGGTGTTCCTTCCGGGCGAGCCGGTGTTCTCCGTCACCGGCCCCTCCGCGCTCGTCTCCTGGCTCGAGCCGCTTCTGCTGCAGCTCAACTTCCGAATCCAGGTGGCCACGCTCGCAGTGACAAATCGCGCTGCGCTGGTGCGGTCCCTGTGCGCGGTGACGTGCGAACAGGAGCAGCGGATCGCGCTGGATACGCTGGATGGGATCGGCGCTCATCCGGTCGAGCTCCGGGTGGATCCCGGGGCGTATCTCGACCGGGTGCGCGCCCAGGCAGCTGCGCTCGTCGAGATCGTCGGTGACCCCGCGCGCATCTTCGAGGTGGGACTTCGCGCCGCCACGTGTGTCGAGCAGCACCTTCTTGCACTCGAAGGGTGCCGGGCCGCGGGCGTCTCCCGGACCAGCCACACGCTGGGCGCCCAGCGGTTGGGAATGGTCCCGATCGGGACGATGGGGCACGAGCACGTTCAGCGGTACGGCTCGGACGTGGCCGCGTTCCGCGCCATGCGCGAGCGGCGCCCTGGGCGCTCCAGCTACCTGCTCGACACCTTCGACACGCTCCGCTCAGGGCTGCCGGCTGCGCTCGAGCTCATCGCAGAGGAGCCCCGACGAGGGGACTCCATCCGCTACGACTCGGGTGACAAGCTCGTGCAGTACCGGGTGGCAACGGAGGAGGCGAAACGCCGGGGGCTGCGACCCGTGCAGATCCTGGAGGATGCGCTCGACCTCGAGGCGACCCGCGCGTTCGAGCAACTCCGGGAGGAGGTGGGCTGGCGACCCGAGGAGCAGTTCTACGGATACGGCGGTCACCTCGTCGCGAGAACCGCCCCCCATCCGTTGACGCGGGATCGGGTCGCGGCGGTCTACAAGCTCTCGCAGACCGGCGACGCACCGACCATGAAGTTCGGTGACGAGCGGGCCGAGGGCAAGCAGAGCGTTCCCGGACGGCCCGTGGTGTTCAGGCGGGTTCGCGGGGAAGGGCCGGTCGGGCTCGTCGGCCAGGAGGGTGAGCCCGTCCCGGACGGCTACATCCTGCTCACCGGCGCGCAGGAGGCTCCAGCCGAAGCGCGCTACGCGCTGACCGCGACCGACGCCCGGATCGCGCCGAGCCCCGCGACGCGGGCGCTCATGGACGCGCAGCTGCGGCGCAGGGAGGCGCTGCGATCGTGATCGCCCCCAGGTCGATCACGTGCCTCACCCTCTCCTCTTGAAAGAAAGTTCCGCCATGTCACTGCCACTGCCCGACTTCTACGAGCCGAAGAAGGTCGATCACCTCCACCTCGAGCGCGCCGGCCTCATCGCCGAACAGGCGCGGGAGTACGCGCGAAAGCACGACATCGCGCCCGCGGCGCAGGACCGGTTCCGGATCGCCGCGTTCGGAATCGACGTGCAGGTAGGCTTCTGCACGCCCGGCGCGAGCCTGTTCGTCCCCGGCGCGGTCGAGGACACGCAACGCGTCCTCTCGTGGCTCTACCGCAACCTCGGTGACATCACGGGCCTGTACTTCTCGATGGACACCCACCGCGTCTTCCAGATCTTCCACCCGTCCTGGTGGATCGACCGCGATGGCAAACACCCGGCGCCGCTGACGCCGATCTACTCGGAGGATGTGCGCACCGGTCGGTGGCAGCCGATCTCGCACCCGAAGGAGAGCCTCGAGTACTGCAAGAAGCTGGAGGCGAGCGGCAGGTACGTGCTCACCGTCTGGCCGTACCACACGCTGCTCGGCGGCCTGTCACACGCGCTGGTCCCGGCGGTGATGGAGGCGGCGATCTTCCACAGCCTCGTCCGGAAGCGGCAGACCCACTTCGAGACGAAGGGAACGCACGCGCTCACGGAGAACTACTCGGTGCTCACGCCCGAGGTGCGCGAGCTCGGCGGGAACACGGTGGGCGCCTTCAACGCACCGTTCCTGAAGCTGCTCCTCGAGTACGACCGCGTCTACGTGTTCGGCCAGGCGAAGAGCCATTGCGTGCTCTCCACGCTCAACGACATCCGCGACTACATCCAGAACACCGACCCGGCGCTGGCCGACCGGGTCTGGATCCTCGAGGACGCGATGAGTCCCGTTCCAGCGCCACCGCTGAACCCGCTGCCCCCTGCCCTCGACTTCCCGCGCCTCGCTGACGAGGCCATCGATCGCTTCCGCAAGGCCGGCATGCACGTCGTGAAGACGACCGACCCGCTGTTCTGACCTCGCCGCATCGCGAAACAGGAGAGAACGGAGCTGAATGCATTGCTGGACGGCGCG
>JBAWAM010000030.1:0-33848 GCA_049589315.1 Myxococcaceae bacterium | reverse complement strand
CAGGAGCCCATCGCCGGCGCCCCCTTCGCCGATCCATGCCCGAAGCGTGCGCCGGAGCGGCACTACCGCGTCTCGCACATCCAGCTCAACATGGTGGTCAACACCGAGGGTTGGCACGACCGCCAGGCGCGCATCATGGCGCTCGACGAGGACGTGGAGGACCTGATCGACGGCACGGCCTCTCCGACCCCGCTGGTGATGAGGGCCAACTCGGGTGAGTGTCTGGTGATCCACTTCACCAACCTGCTCCCCTCCACCCTCGAAGAGGACGACTTCCAGATCTTCACCCCGACCGACACCTCCGGCATGCACGTGCACCTGGTGAAGTTCGACGTGACCAGCTCCGACGGGTCGGCCAACGGCTGGAACTACGAAGACGGCACCTTCGCTCCCGAGGAGGTGCAGGAGCGCATCGCTGCCGCCAACGCCGCCGGGGGTGCGCTCAAGTCGAAGAACTTCCGCGGAGACGAGTTCAAGCGCGTGAAACTCAGGGCGGAGAGGCACCCGCGCCTGGACGATGCGCCGAAGGGAACCCAGACCACCCTCCAGCGCTGGTGGGCGGACCCGATCGTCAACAAGGAGGGAAGGGATCGGCTGGTGGGGACCAGCTTCAGCCATGACCACTTCTCGCCCTCGTCACACCAGCAGCACGGACTCTACGCCGGCGTTGCGGTCGAGCCGAAGGGCAGCGTCTGGCGGGACCCCGAGACCGGCGACAGGCTCGGCAAACGGGACGACGGTGGTCCGATGCCCGCCTCGGCGGACATCATCACGCCCGACGAGGAGGACAGCTTCCGCGAGTTCAACGTGGCCATCGCCGACTTCGCCCTGCTGTACGACCGGCGCGGCAAGCCGATCAATGTCCCCGACGACGAGCTGGCGCCGCTGCCGATCGCCGTCGAGAACCCGGACGACCCCATCGTGGAGGCGATCTCCCAGGACGACCCGGGCGGCATGCTGCTGAACTACCGCAACGAGCCGATTCCCCTCCGCATCGGCAGATGGAAGGACGGCCGGTTCGTCCAGCGGGACGATCGGAAGGGCAGGATGGAGAACGTCTTCCGCTCTGACGTCCACGGCGATCCGTTCACGCCGGTGCTGCGCGCCTACCAGGGCGACAAGGTCGTGGTCCGTCTGCTCGAGGGCGCGCAGGAGGAGTTCCACACCATCAGCATCCACGGCGTGAAGTGGCTGCACGAGTATGCGGACGAAGACAGCGGCTTCCGCAGCAGCCAGGTCTTCGCCATCTCCCAGCACTTCGAGCTGGCCGACCGGCTGCCGCCCCAGAAGGCGAAGACCGCCGACTACATGTACAAGAGCGCGATGTCGGACGACCTCTGGAACGGCGTCTGGGGGATCATCCGCACCTATCGCGACGAGCAGGACGACCTGCAGCCGCTCCCCGGGAACCCCATCTTCGAGAAGGATCTGACGCACCCGGTGTGCCCGAAGGACGCGCCCTCGCGCAACTACACCGTCTATGCGATCGCCGCGAAGGACAACCTCCCGGACGACCGCGTGACCTACAACGAGAAGTTCAAGCTCTACGATCCGGACGCGATCCTCTACGTCCTGGACAAGCACGTCGACGAGGTCATCTCCGGCAAGCGGAAGCCGGAGCCGCTCGTCCTGCGCGCCAACGCTGGCGACTGCATCGACGTGACCCTGATCAACGCGCTCCCCGACGAACTGCCGAACACGCCACACTTCAACTTCCTCCCGCCGATCATCGACAAGTTCAACATCAACCAGGTCCGGCACTCGAATCACGCGTCGCTGCATCCGCAGTTGGTCGAGTACGACATCCGCGAAAGCGACAGCACGAACGTCGGCTTCAACCCGGTGCAGACGGTGGCGCCCGGTGAGTCGAAGACCTACCGATGGTACGCGGGCCATTGGCGGCTCAGGGATGAAGGCCCCGTGCTGTTCCCCGAGTCCGAAGGCGAGGTCCAGCTCGCGGGCGGAGGTGAGTACGGCAGGCGCCACAAGTTCGCCTTCATCGCCGAGCCGGTGGAGTACGGCGTGGTCAACCTCCGCGACGAGGCCGACGTGGTGAACCACGGCATGCACGGCGGCATCGGGGCGCTGGTGATCGAGCCGCTGAACTCGCGATGGAGGGTGGACGATGACACTGAGACCCAGGCCACCGTCTGGTACGAGGACAACAAGGGCCGGAGCCGGAAGTTCCGCGAGTTCGTCCTGCTGTATCAGGACGAGATCGGCCTGCACTCGGACGACCCGCGTTTCCAGTGCGCAGACCAGGAGGGCCTCAAGTGCGGCACCGCGCTCCTCCCCTACGGCGCAGAGGCCGACCCGGAGGAGTCGGGCCACAAGGGCTTCAACTACCGCAATGAACCGCTTTGGGCTCGCGCCGGCATTCGACCGGAGAATGCCCTGGTGGAGCTCAACAACATCGACCTGCAGGAGCTGCTCGACTCGAAGGACTTCGGGGATCCGGAGACACCGATCTTCCTCGCCGAGCCAGGCGAAGAAGTCCGGTTCCGGGTGGCCGGCCCCTCGATGCACTCTCGCGCCAAGTCGTACGGCATCCACGGGCACGAGTGGCAGCATGACGCCTTTGCCACGGGCAGCGGATCCACGGTGATCGGGATGAACGAGGACTCGAACATCCTCTCGGTCCAGGACGCCCACGGCCCGATGTCCCACTGGAACATCGTGCCCATCTACGGCGCAGGCGGCGCCTTCGAGGTGGAGGGCGACTTCCTCTACCGCGACATGAACAGCGTCATGTTCCCGTCGGGCATGTGGGGCATCTTCCGGGTGAAGGAAGAGTAGCGCGCTGAGCACGCAGCAGGGCGCCGCCCTTCTCGCTCCAACGACTGAGCGAGGGGGGCGGCGTTGTCCGTTGATGAGCGCTGCGCCCAACATCCTGCCCATCGACGTTCCGGGCAACCGTGCCGATCTCACCGCGAGCCGCGGACCCAGGGCAGGCAGGCAGGCGGCAGGAGACTCCGGGATGGCGAGGATGAAGCTGGGCGTGGCGATGGTGATCGGGCTCGCTGCGATGGTGGGGCTGGGCGTTCTGCTGTGGAACAGGCCCCCCTCCGGAAAGGCACCGTCGGCAGAAGCGCCTCCGGTCGAAGCCTCGACCCCACCGCCCGAACCGGAAGGTCCTGAAGCCCCTGTCCAGGTCCAGGAACGAGAGGGCGTGAAGGTGGCCTTCTCCCTTCGACCGTTGAACGGGGGTCAGGAGGTCCGGGCGAGAGAAGAGGCGACCGCGACCATCTCCCTGACCGACGCGCGTACGGGCGAACCGCTGAAGGGCCTACGCCCCTACGCGTGGATGTCGCCCCGCCAGAAAGGAGATCCCGCGCCAGACGAGGCGGCGTGCAAGTCGCTCGCGCGGGAGTTCCTCAGCGGCTTGCTGGGGCAGATGCCCGATGTGAACATGAACGCGTACTACCTGCTGACGCTCAATCACGACAACACGATCTCGGCGATCGACCCGCAGGTGGCGTTCAGTCGAACCAAGCTCCTCAGCCTGATCTCGCTTCCGGGCAGTGCAGCGGATTGGGCGCTGCACCCGGACAAGAACAGCCTGTTCGTGACCATACCCGGCGCCGGCAAGGTCACCCTGGTCGATACCGAGCGGCTCAAGGTGCGGGGAAGCGTGAATGTCGGCAAGGCGCCGACGCGCGTCGCGGTCTCTCCGGACGGGCGCTTCGTCTTCGTGGCCAACGACGGTGACGGGACGATCTCCGTCGTCGACCCGAAGGAGTTCGAAGTGCATCGCACGGTGGAGGTCGGCCCGGGCCACCACGAACTCGCGTTCACGGAGGGCGGACGCACCCTCTGGGTCTCCAGCAGCGACGGCGAGGAGTTGCATGTCATCGACGTGGACAAGCTGGAGGCCACCCCCGTCCAGGTCGGCAAGGGCATCTCCTCGATCGCTGCGAGCGACACCGCAGGGGCGCTTTTCGCCACGAACGCCCTCTCCGGCGAGCTCCTGATGCTGGACGCACGCGCGCGCCAGGTGTCGCGGCGGGTTCCCCTGAAGAAGGGCGTGAGCAGGATCGCGTTCGATCCGACCGGTCGATGGGCCTTCGTCCTCAACCGCGGCGCGGGCACGGTCACGGTCGTCGACGCGTCTACCGGGAACAAGCGACATGAGGTCGGCGGCATCGTTGAACCCGATGCGCTGGCCTTCACCGCCGCGTCCGCCTACGTCCGGGGCGCGGGCCAGGAGAAGGTCGTCATGGTGCAGCTGGACACGCTGCCCCAGGCGGGAACGCCCATGGTCGTGCACGTTCCCATGTTCCAGAAGCCCGCGACGAAGTCGCGCGGCGTGGGCATCGCCTCTCCTTTCGCGCCGACGCCGGAGGGCGCGTCGGTACTGATCGCCTCGCCAGGAGACAACGTCGTCTCCTACTACCGGGAGGGCCTGATGGCCGCGTCGGGGACCCACCGCAACTATGGCCGGGAGCCTCGAGGCGCGATGATCCTCGATCGGTCGCTCCACGAGGTGGGTCCCGGAGCCTACGCGACGACGGTCAAGCCGAGCGTGGACGGGACCTATGACGCGGTCGTGCTCCTCGACAACCCGCGCGCGGCCATCTGCTTCGAGCAACAGGTCCAACCGTCGACCGAACCGGCGGAGCGGGAGGGTCCCAGGGTGGAGCTGAAGCCGCTGTTCGATCCGAAGAAGAAGCTGCCCGAGGGGGCCGAGGCGCTCCTGCGTTTCTCCCTCGTCGATACGGAGAGCAAGAAGCCTGTTCCCGCGGAGCAGATCCGTGTGCTCCTGTTCCGGCCACCTGGCACCTGGCAGTTGCGCCCCGCGGCACGCGCGCTCGCCGACGGCACGTTCGAAGTGCCGTTCACCCCGCCGACGCCTGGCCAATATCAGTTCGTGGTGGGCACCAATGCGCCTGGGAGCGGGCTCGGCTCCATCAGGCCCATCACCCTCGGAGTCACGTCGAAGGAGAAGAAATGACCGCCCTGTCCCTGTCCGTCCTGGTGCTGCTCACGGCAGCGCCCTCTTCGAGCTCCGACGTGGACAAGGCGGAGCCCGTCCGCACCGAACGCGCACTCGCGCTCACCGTCCCCAACGAGGCGCTGGTCGATCAGGACGGGAAGCCGGTGAACCTGCCAAAGCTCGTGAAAGGAAAGCTGGTGGCGATGAACTTCGTGTTCAGCACCTGCTCCACCATCTGCTCGCCGATGAGCGCGGTGTTCTCCCGCCTTCGGAACGAGCTCGGCGACAAGGTCGGGCGAGACGTCGAGCTCGTCTCGATCACGCTGGATCCGGTGCGAGACACGCCGGAGCGTCTGGAGAAGTTCTCGTCGATGTTCAAGCGGAACCGCGGCTGGACCTTCGTCACCGGTGAGCCTCCGAAGGTGACCCGCGCCCTCAAGGCGCTCGGAGGCTGGGTGGCGGACAAGGAACGTCACCCGCCGATGGTCCTGGTGGGCAATCCGGCCACGGGGAAGTGGGTGCGCGTCTACGGGATGCCCACTCCGGACAGGCTGATCGAGGCGCTGGTCGAAGTGGGCATGGACGCTCCAACCCAGGCGGAGGTGCACTGATGCGGCCGCCGTGGATGCTCGCCGTTTTCATGGCTCTGACCGCCGCCCCGCTCGCCGCGGGCGCCGGCGAAGCAGTGGACTCGGAGGCGGCCGCACGCCAGTACTTCACGGACACGGAGGTAATGGACCAGAACGGGAAGCCCCACCGTTTCTACTCCGACCTCCTGCGCGGCAAGCGCGTGTTGATCAACTTCGCCTTCACCACGTGCAAGACGGCGTGCTCGCCGGTGACCGCCAACCTCGCCAGGGTGCAGAAGCAACTGGGAGAGCGGCTGGGGAAGGACGTGACGATGATCACCCTCAGCGTCGACCCGGTGAACGACACCCCCGCCAACCTCAAGCGCTTCGCTGCGAAGTTCAACGCCCGTCCCGGCTGGTACTTCCTCACCGGTACGCCGGACAACGTGCACGCGCTGCTGAAGAAGCTGGGGGGCTACACCGAGAATCCGGAGCAGCACTCCACGGTGCTGCTCATCGGCGACACGAAGACGGGAAACTGGACCAAGAGCATCGCGATGGAGAAGCCTGAGCAGATCGTCGACATCGTGAAACGGATCAACGACCCGCTCCCGTCGCCGCGGTGAGCGGAATGCCGCGGAGAAATCGGGTCATCCTTGCGCTGGGCTGTACCCTCGGTGCCGGGGCCTGCACCCCCGTCAAGGGGTGCGCTGCGCCGCCTGTCGTGCCTTCGGAGAAGCCGGGGCGACTGCTCTTCCAACGTGGCGTGAGCGCCAGCGGCGCTCCACTGCGCGCCTTCCTGGGCGAGGACCGCATCGAGCTCACGGGGCGCGCCGCGGCGTGCGCGAACTGTCATCACTTCAGCGGGCAGGGCACGCAAGAGGGCGGCGTGGCCGCGCCGGACATCACCGCCCGCGCCCTGTTCCGACCGCGCGCCGGGGCGCCGGGTATCTCGCGCCCCGCCTACGATGATGCCACGCTCGCCGCGGCGATCACCCGGGGCGTTTCGCCGACCGGGAGGCCGCTGAGCATTGCGATGCCGCGGTTCGAGCTCTCGAAGGAAGAGCTGGCATCGATGCTGGCCTGGCTGCACGTGCTGGGGGACGCGCCTGTTCCGGGGGTGACCGCCGAGCAGATCCGCATCGGCGCGACGCTCCCGTTGAGCGGTCCGCTCGCCAGCGTGGGAGAGGACGTGCGGGACGTCCTCCGCGGGGCGTTCGCAGACATCAACGCTCGCGGAGGCGTCTATCGCAGGCGCCTGGAGCTGGTTGCAGAGGACGATCGCCTTTCCGACGCCACCGAGCGCCTGCTCGACTCAGGCGTGCTCACCTGGATGGGATCACGCATTCCCGCGGCGCCGGGGACCAGGAGCCGGCTCGCGCTGGAAGGCGTCCCGTTGCTGGTTCCCTTCGGGTTCCCGCAGGCGCCCGACGAGTCCACGGACATCCCGACCTTCGTGCTGTACCCCGATCTCGCGCTGCAGGCCCGCGCCGCCGTGCAGTTCCTCGCAGCGGACAGGGAGCGCCAGCCGGCGCGTTTGATGGTCGTCCACACCGGCGATGAAGACGGCGTGCAGTGGAGCCGTGGCGCGCGCGCCGAAGCAGAGCGCCGGGAGCTTCCGCAGCCCGAGCAGCACGTCTACGCCTCGGGCACCTTCGAACCCGTGCGCGTGGTGCAGGCGATCACGCAGAAGGAGCTCACGGCCGTCCTCTTCCATGGGACGCACCAGGAGCTGGTGTCATTGCTGAATGTGCTGAATACGGCCGGGCTGCCGACGCCGGTGCTGGCGTCCTCCCTGTTGGCGGGCAGCTCCACCGATGCCGAATCGACGGGTTGGGATCAGGCGACCTTCATCGCCCCCACGCTGCTCGGTCCACAGCTCAGGGCGAGCGGTCGCGAGTTCGTCGCGTTCCTCGAACGGCACCGGCTGCGCCCGCGGCATCTTGCATTCCAGATGAGCGCGTACGCAGCGGCAGGTGTGCTCGAGGAGTCGCTCAAGCGGACCGGGGCGACGGTGAGCCGGGAAGGCCTGGTGGCCGCGTTCGAGTCTCTTCGGGAGTTCGATACGCGCGTGACCCCACCCGTGACCTTTGCAGGCGGCCGCCACGTGGGAATCCGAGGCGCGTACATCGTCCGCTGGTCGCAGGAGCGGCGCGAGTTCGTCCCGGTGTCGCCCTGGGTCGAAGTCGCGCCCTGACAAGGCAAAAAGGGGACAGACAGTAGCCTGTCCCCTTTTCCGGACTACCAGCCGGTGAGCTCGCGCACCTTCGCCACGACCTGATCAGCAAGCTTCTGCTGGGTGACGATGGTCGGGTGGTAGTTGCAGCCATAGCCGTCGGAAGGATCGGTTTCGACGAGATCCAGGAACTGCACCTTGCTGTCACCCGCGTCCTGGAAGTGCGCGACGACTTCCTGGAGGTATTCGGTCACCTTCGTCCGCTGCTCCTCGCCGGCCGGGTCGGCGTCATGGATCAAGGTCGGCGTGGACGCGATGACCCACGCGTTCTTGTGGTGCCCGCGGATCTGCTCGACGAAGGCGATGTAGGCGTCGACGAAGTCCTGCCCCGGGTCACCTGCGATGAAGTCGTTGGTCCCGAGGTTCACCACGATCACCGCCGGGCTGTACGCGGCGAAGTTCCACTGGATGTCCGGGATGTCCGCGAGGGTGCGCTCGTAGAACACCGGGAACGGCTCCTCGTCCTCCGGCGCGAAGTTCCGGAAGACCCCCTTGCCGGAGTACGCGAGCGTTGCTCGAGCCACGCCCAGCTCGGCGGCGGCCAGTGCGCCCCACGCCTGGGTCTCAGCCTGGGTATCCGAGGAGAACGGGCAGGTCGCACTGGTACCGAGCACACCGTGTCCGGTGGTCACCGAGTCGCCGATCAGCTCGATGTAGCGGTCTGGCGCCGGCGTCTGCACCAGCGGGGATCCAGAGATGCCGGTCAGCTGCGTGATGCCGAGGTACGACTCGGTTCGCTTCACGAGCTCGAGATCGTGCAGCCCGTCCGGGAGTCCCACCGCCACGATGTAGTTCCCGACGCCAACCGTGGGACTGAGCACGCGCGTCGGCTTGCCATCGATGAACACGTCGTAGCGGTTCGTGTCGGTGTCCTCGTCGAGGGTGACCGTCAGCGTGGTCCCCCTGAACCGTGTCTTGATCGTCGAACCCGGCCACGAGAATTTCGGCCCCACCGGGTCCGACAGGTCGAAGCGCCCGACGAAATGCACGAGCCCTTTGGCGTCCGTGCCGGGCGTCCAGCCCCCGGTGACCTCCCCGTCGGGGCCCACGGCCCCCCCGTCGGGGCCCCCGGCCTCTCCGTCCGGCCCGGTTTCACCACCCGAGCCACCGCACCCCACCACCACGACCGCCATCAGCAACGAAAGGAGTTTTCGCATGCGCGGGAGAGTAGGGAGGACACTTCGCGACGGAAGCGCCCCCCGAATCACCGCGTCGGAGGCCGACAGCAGGTTCGTCCCGCGAGCGTATCCGCAGTTGAGAAACCTGACGCGGGCACTGTCACCCGAACGGTCATGGGCGACCGGGGCCTCCGGCTCAGACCGACGCGACGAAGTATCGACCGGTCCTGTGCGAGACGCGCGCCTCGCGGACCAGTTTGTCCAGAATGGCTTGTGCGCTGCGCTCGGCGACCGGGTGCATGAAGTCGGGCGTGTCGCTGTACGCCTTCGCCACGATCTCCGTCAGCGTCGCGCCGCCCTCGCCGGGGATCGCCTCGAGCACCCGCTGCTCCCGCGCCCTCCGGTGCGCGAGGTACTCCACGAGCTTGCCGGGGCCGTCGGGAATGGCCGGACCGTGGGCGGGATACAGCGTCGTCACCGGCAGGTCGTGGAGACGCTGAAGCTGCTCCAGGTAGTCGCCCATGTCCCCCTCCGGCGGGTCGATCACGATCGAGCCGATCCCCGCGACCATGTCGCCGACCACCGCGGCCCTGGTCGCCTCGTCCACGAGACACAGGTGCCCGCGCGCGTGGCCGGGCGTGTGCAGGACGCGCCACCTCATCGCCGGCGAGCCCGGTCCAGATCCCGCGAGCTCGATCACGTCCCCGTCCGCGACCAGACGGTCCACCGCGCCCGCCGGCATGCGATCCGCCGTCCGAGCATGGGCCCAGAGAGGAACCCCGAGCCGCTCCTTGACCGCCAACGCCCCGCCGACGTGGTCGGCGTGATGGTGCGTGAGGAACACCGCCTTCGGCGTCCTACCCTCCGCCACCAGCGCCTCGATCAGGTCGACCAGCCTCCCGTACTCCGCCGGCTCTCCGGAGCCAGGGTCGACGATCAGCAACTCGCCATTCCCCAGCACGTACGCGTTGGTGTGCGTCGCCGGCGGCAGGGTGTCGGTTTCGAGAGGGACCAGCAGGATGCCCTGCTGGAAGTCTATCCGCTGGGCGACGTGGTTCGGGCAGTGCGGTGGATTCTGCAGCGCCTCGAGATCGCGCTCCGAGCCGGTGAACCTCTCCATCACCCGCATCGCGTTCGAGTTCGGCGGATGCAGCAGCGACTTTCCTTCCGCCCACTCTCGCAGCGCATCGGACGGTCGGACCCAGGCGCCATACGCGAGCTCGCCCGGCCAGACCTCCGCCTTCGCGTGGCGCGGCGCCTCGACGAGATAGAACCAGGTGTCGTAGCGCACCGGGAGGAATGGCGGCGTGATCCAGCGCCCCGCGTCGCGGAAGTCCTGGCGGTGGAGGGTCAGCTCGCGCTCATCCAGCATCACCTTGAACGGGACCTTCTTCTCGAGCAGCCCGCGCCGCATCTCGTCGACGTCCGCCTGGGTCAGCCGCTCCGCGCCGCTTGCGACCAGCACGCCGGTCTCCTCGAGCAGCTCGCGCGCAGCCGCGACGACCAGCGCCGCGTCCCTACCCTCGGCGCCCTCGACCTTCACCTCGGCGTCCGACGCATCCAGCCGGCCACCGGGGAACGCGTAGAACCCTCCGGCGAAGGTGAGCTTCTTCTCCCGTCGAAGCCAGAACACTTCCAGTTCGCCTGCGTCGTTGCGGCGATACAGGATCACCGCCGATGCCTCCCGGATTCGGCCCGGCGTCGGCGGCGGCCTGGGGACTCCAGCAAGCGGTTCACTCATCTCGGCAACTCTCCGCGCACGATGCGCCGCAGAAGCTGGCGCGCCTGGTCGACCTGATCCGGCCGGACGTAGAGTCGGCTCAACCTCACCGAGCCGCTGAAGCGCTCGTAGAGCGTGGTGTAGCGCGCCACCTCGGTGAGCCGCCCCGTGGAGACGTCGAGGATGAACAGGCTCGGCTCGGCACCCTCGTCGAAGTACTTGGAGAGTGCGCCGCGTGACTCCACCGCGAAGTGCTCGATCCCCGCATCCCTCAGGGACTGCTCCATCGCCCCGAGGTCGTACCCGAGGTCCCGCTCGGTGAACTCGACCAGCTTCTTGAACGGGGTCCGCGCGGTGATCCGCTGTGCCCAGCGGTTCTTCGACTGCCGCAGCGCCTGGATCAAGGCCACGTCGTCACACAGCAGGAACGCTTCGGGATCCGACGGAATCTCGAACTCGCCCGACGCCTCCTCGTAGTAGCGCCAGAGCATGTGATCGAAGTTGATGGTGGTGTGGTGGTAGTACACCGAAAGGAACATGTGGTAGCGGCTGAGGAGGAAGTCCTCGAACGCGAACACCGCCGCACGTGACAGCGCGAAGTAGGCGCGCCCGTCCTTCACCGCCGGGTTGAGGTTCTGCACGATCCAGTCGAGGTCGTACCGCCCGTAGGAGACCCCCGTGTAGAAAGAGTCGCGCAGCAGGTAGTCCATCCGGTCCGCGTCGAGCTCGCCCGAAACCATCGCGCGCAACAGCGGCCACCAGTCCACGCCGGCGTGGGTGAAGTCGGGCGCGGTCGGCGACGGCGCGCCGGTGATCAGCGAGGCCACCGACTCCGGAGAGATCCCCAGGTCCCCATACTGCCGGCGGATGATGTCGGTGAGGCTGCTGTCCAGCACCAGCCTGGCCGTGTAGTCCTCATGGGACGCCTGGACGTCCTCGCCGGGAGCGTCCGGCCCCTGAGACAGCCAGGCGGGCAGCTGGAGGGTCGAGCGCCTGGGGGCGATCTTCTCCGAGGCGTGGGACAGGGGCATGTGCCCGATGTCGTGGCAGAGGACGGCCAGGCGCACCGCGGCACGGAAGCGCTGACTGGCCTCCGGCGGGAGGTCCGACCGAGACACCACCGACTCGAACAGCCGGGAGGCCACGTGCATGGCGCCCAGCGAGTGAGCGTGCCTCGTGTGCGTCGCGCCCGGGAAGGCAAGGTCCCCGAACCCGAGTTGACGGACGTTCCTGAGCCGCTGGTAGAAGCGGCTATCAAGGATTGCCTTCTCCTGGTCGCTGACCTGGATGGTGCCGTGAATCGGGTCTCGGATGCGCATCCCGCCTCCGAATAGCACGGCCGGGAAGAATAGAAGATGCTACGAAGCCGGAACCGCCGGATGAACCTCTGCATCCTGTACAACGTCGACGCTGACCTCATCGAAAACGATCCAGGCCGGGAGGCACGCGAAGATGTCACGCGGGTCGCCGGCGCGCTCGGATCCGCCCTCCGCGACGACGGACACCACGTCGAGCTCCTCGGAGTGGGCAAGAACCCGCTGGCCTTCGTGGCGGCCTTCCAGGAGAACCCGCCCGACCTCGTGGTGAACCTGTGCGAGTCGCTCGCAGCGGACAGCCGCGGAGAGATGGCGGTTCCCTGCCTGCTCGACCTGCTCGGGATTCCGTACACCGGCTCGTCGGCGCTCTCGCTGGGGCTCGCGCTCCACAAGCACAAGGCGAAGGACCTCCTCCGGGGCTGCGGCGTGCGCACGCCGGCGTTCCGGGTCGTGGAGCACGTGGAGGACGTGGTCACGGTGGACCTCCCCTTCCCGCTCATCGTCAAGCCCGCCCGCGAGGACGCCTCGGTGGGCATCGAGCTCGACTCGGTGGTGCGCGATCGCGCGGCGCTCGGGCGGGCCGTGGGACGGATCCTCGAGACCTTCAAGCAGCCAGCGCTCGTCGAGCAGTTCATCGAGGGCCGGGAGATCTACGTTCCGATCCTCGGGAATCAGCCGCGGCGCGCGCTTCCGCTCACTGAGATCCACTTCGGCAAGACCTTCGAGAACCGACCGAACATCGTCTCCTACAAGGCCAAGTGGGAGTCGGAGTCCGACGAGTACAAGGACAGCCCGTCGGGGCCGTGCTCGATCGAGCCGGAGCTCGAGGCGCGCATCGTGGCCACGGCGTTCGCCGCAGCCAGCGCCCTGGACATCCGCGACTACGGCCGCGTCGATGTCCGGCTCAGCCCGGAAGGACTGCCGTACGTCATCGACATCAACCCCAATTGCGACCTCCACCCGGACGCGGGCTTCTCCCGCGCGGCATCTGCGGCGGGCATCAGCTATCCCGCCCTCGCCAGGAGACTCGTGGAGATCGCGCTCGAGAGAACCCATGGAAATACGTCCCATCGCCCCGCAGGACAGGGAGCCACTCGCCGCGCTCCTCGGGAGAGTCGAACAGTTCTCGCCGCCCGAGGTGGCCTGCGCTCTCGAGCTCATCGACATCGCTCTTCAGGGGAATAGCCCGGACTACAAGGTCCTGGTCGCCGACAAGGATTCGAAGGTCCTGGGCTACATCTGCTACGGCCCCACGCCGATGACGGAGGGGACGTTCGACCTCTACTGGATCGCCTCCGATCCTGCCGCCCGAGGACAGGGCGTGGGCGGCAAGCTCACGACTGCGATGGAAGAAGACCTCCGGCGCAGCCAGGGGCGGATCATCCGGGTGGAGACCTCGGCCCAGGAGGCGTACGGCTCGACCCGCGGGTTCTACGCGGCGATGAAGTACACGGAGGAGTGCCGCTTCCGGGACTTCTACAAGCCGGGCGATGACCTGGTGATTCTGGCGAAGAGATTGTGACGATGCGCACCTACGTCTCCGCCCTCCTCTCCGCACTCGTCCTCGTCGGCGCCCCGGCCTTCGCGAAGGCGCCCGCCGCCGGCGCACCGGTCCAGAAGCAAGCCGCCCAGGTCTCCGACGCCCTCACCGCGCCCCGCCCTTCCGGCGGTGAGTGGTTCGGGATCTACCTGATGGGCAAGAAGGTCGGTCACATCTACACCGACCTCGCGCTCGTCCCGGGACAGCCGGACAAGGCCCGCGCGGTGAGCGAGTTCGTCTTCAAGGCGAACGTTGGCAACCGCGTCTCCGAGCGCCGCCACCGCGAGGTGCGCGTCTACGAGTCGAAGCCCAATGGTCGCCTGCTCTCCTTCGTCATCGAGCAGACCGGCGACGGCGGGAACCAGACCATCGACGGCACCAACACCGAGAAGGGGCTCCAGATCGTCCGCAAGCGCCCGGGCCAGGCGAACGACGTCCGCACGCTGCCTCGCAGTCCAGAGACGATCGAGTCGGTGGACCAGGCACGCGTCGCGCTCCTGCGCGGGCAGAAGCTCGAGCACCCCGTCACCGACGGGATGGACCTGCAGACGTACAAGCTGACCTCGACGCCGGAGAAGTCGGCTTCGGAGCGGACGGTGGGCGGAGGCGTGAAGCTGAAGCTCCGCAGCGTCACCACAGTTTCGACCAAGGAGAATGTGCCGTCCGTGAATTGGTTCAAGCCTGACGGCGCCCTGGTCGAGATGGTGATGGGCGAGACCATGCGCGCGGTCGCCGAGAAGGAGGCGGACGCCAGGCGGCTCGACAAGGTCGAGGTGTTCGGGCTCACGCGGGTCGTGCTGCCGAAGCGGCTCGCCGATACGCATCGCCGCGTTCCAGGCGAGATCAAGCTGGTGGTGCGCGGCCTCCCCGAGCGCTTCCACGGCGACACCTACCGGCAGTTCCACAAGCCGCTCGCGAACGGGCTGACCGAGGTGACGATCCGCGCCGCCCACCCGTCCCAGGGCAAGCGCCTGCAGTTGCCGGTGAAGGATCCGGACGGCGGGAAGAACCTGGAGTCGACGCTGATCGTCGAAGCGGAGCACCCGGAGATCCGCGCGCTCGCGAAGAAGATCGTCGCGGGCGAGAAGGACGCGTACGCGGTGGCCCGGGGGATCAACGACTGGGTCTACCAGAACATGCGACGGGACTACGGCAGCTCCGCGGACCGCGCCAGCGACGTCCTCCGCCAGCTCAAGGGCGACTGTACCGAGCACGCACTCCTCGCGCAGTCCCTGATGCGCGCCGCCGGCATTCCCTCGCGGCGGGTCGACGGGCTGGTGTACCTGGTCAACGAGGACGGCGTGCCCGCGCTCTACTGGCACGAGTGGGTCGAGGCGTTCATCGGCGAGTGGACTGCTCTGGACCCGACGTTCAACCAGACCGTCGCGGACGCCACCCACTTCGCGCTCGGTCAGGAGGGCGGCGCGGAGATCACCCCGCTCATCGGCCAGCTCCAGGTCGTCGAGGTGCGCTGAACCCGACTCGGGTGCGGTCCCGAGTCACCGGAGGCCCCAGAAACGCCGAGCGCGCCGGGGGATCCCGACGCGCCGGCGGTGCCTCTCGATTATTTGGTCCGCGTCTACCGGCGCCCGGCTTGACGCGCCGCCTGCTCGATGCGCTCGCGGCTGTAGGAGTCGGGACCGTAGCGGCCGACGATCTCCGTCTCGCCCTTCAGCTTGAGCAGGAACGGACCGCCGTTGCCGGCGGACAGCGTGTAGCTGCCCGCAGGCTTCACCACCTGGACCTTCGCGCCCGGCTTCACGTCACCGAAGAGGACCTCGGTGACCTCGAGCTCCACCACCTGGCGGGCCACGCTGCCCGGAACGCTGGTCGCGCCCGGCTCGGCCTTCGGGAACGGCTGCTGCGTATCCTGCGCCACCACGCGCGTGACCGTGGCGATGACCGCGGCGTCGGCGTCGGGGAGAACTTGTTCGATCGGATCGGGGGGAATGGCCATGTCGTCCTCGGGGCAGGGTTACTTCTTCACAATGGCGAGACTGGAGTACAGGTACACGAACTTGTCGAGTTCGAGCCGGAAGTGGCCGTCGTTGGGGCCGTTGCCGCTCGGCTCGCTCTGCCCCCACGGGTTGCGGAGCTTGACGTACTTGACGCCGTTCTCCTCTTCGTAGCCGTGGATGGAGTACGCGTGGTTCCCGTACACGCCGGAGTTGGTGTAGCGGGCCGACTCGCTTTCACCGTGCGTGCCCGCCGCCATGGGCCAGCCCTTCTCGGTGCCTTCGCGGATCTGATCGAAGACGCGATCCTTGTTGTACTCGGACAGCGAGGTGTACTCGTACGGCGCGCCCATCACCTCGGACAACACCTTGCCCGTGACGCCGCCGTTGCCGATGGCGTTGTAGTCGCCCTTCCACACGGCGTAGGCCTTCTCCACCAGCGGGAACCAGAGCTCCATCTGCGCGGGATCGCGCGGGGTGCCGATGCTGTCGCCGTACAGCGGGCCGCCAAAGGCGCGGACGTACAGGTCGCCGTCGACCGTGATGTCCACCTTCTTGCCCACGCCGCTGTATCGGCTCTCGTAGAACGAGACGGTGAAGGTGCCGTCGTCGTTCTTCTTGATCATGTTCTCGATGACCTGCGGATCGGTGTGGGCGATCGCCGCGAGGGCCGCGGGGAAGTAGCAGTCGCCGATCGCGCCCTGGCGGACGTCCTCCGACTTCGCACCGTTCACGAACAGCGGGCCGGTGAAGCGCACCAGCTTGTACTTCGACGTGCCGTCCGCGTTGCGCTCATCCTTGTGCGGCAGCGGATCGACCAGATCCACGCCGTTGCCGTTGTCGACGCCACCGGGGACCTTCAGCGTGGCCGCCACCGTGGAGAAGGCCGTGTTGTTCCGCCCGTCGCTGGCGGCGATGGTGAACTCGTCGCCGGCCTTGCCCTTCAGCTTGAGGTTCTCGGGGAGCGTGCCGTTCTCGTTCACCTTCACGTCGGTGGACTCACCGGTGGTCTTGTTGGTGAAGCGAAGCGTCGCTCCGGGCTCGGAGAGCGGCCGGGCCGTGTTCGGGGTGACCGACACGGTGCCGTCCGGGTTCGCGGCGAGGTCCATCCGCTCCGGATTCACCACCGCGTTGCGGGTGTCCTGGGCGTCGATGCCACGCGCCTGGATGGTGAGCCAGTCGGAGGTGGAGCCGTCCGCCGCGCGGGTGCGCATGCGGATGACGTCGCCCTCCTTCATGTCCGGAATGGTTCCCTGGAACTTGCCGAAGGCGTCGGCGGTGCCGATCACCATCGTGTCTTCGAGATGGAGCCGGCCTTCCGGTGCAGTCGAGAGGTTGATCGCCTCGATCGATGCGCCCGGCTTCGCGATGCCGACGATCCCGTTGCGCTGATCGCCGGTGAGGGTGAGCGGCCCGAAGGTGGTGATGAGCTCGGCGCGACCGGTGAGAGCCTCGAGGAAGTTCTTCGCCCCCAGCTCCATCTCGAGGCCCGACTGGTCGAGGATGGTCGCGAGATCCGCCTTCTCGCTGGACGTCATCCCGTTCTTGGCCAGGTCGCACTGCTGCTGACGCGTCAGCCCCGGTTGGGTCAGCTCGGCGAAGACCTTCGACCGCGTGGCGCGCGAGTGGTCACCCACCGCGGCGAGCAGCTCGAGGACGTTCGCGTCCGTGAGCTTCGGCGTGCTGTTCTGCTGCAACTTCTCGGTAAAAGTGCGGATAGCGGCGTCGCGAATCCTCATGTCGGTCTCCCCGGGGAATCAGTGAACCGATTGTCGGAGAGTGTGTGACAAAGTTGTTACTGCATCATGGGTTTACATTTTTGGCGCGCTCTCAACCCTGACGTTCCCTACTGGTCCGGCATACCGGCATCGGCAGCACCGCCTACCCCCACCTGAGGAAGCGGCGTTGGAAAGAAGACCCTCATCTGCTGCAACTTCACCGTGTCTCCTTCGGGCGCGAACACCGCGAAGATCTGCGCGCTTCGGGTGGTACGCCCGTTCGGGAGCCGGACCTCCTTCGAGTACTGGTGCGTGATGTCCGCCGTCACGATCCCAGCCGCAAGCGTGTTCACGCGGTCGACCCGGAACTCGGTGTTCTTGTCATTGATCGTCTGATTGTCCTGGCGAACCTGCTTCAGCATGGCGTCGCGCCCTTCCTGGACCTGTCCGCTCGGGTTCGCGAAGGCGATGTTCTCGGAGATCAGGGACTCCAACTGACTCCACTGCCCCTGGTTCCAGGCCTTCTCGAACGCGCTGGCGAACGCCTCCACCTGCTGACGGTCGCTCGCCTGTGCGGACCTGGCCTTCTGCCCAGTGGCCCCTGCCGCGAAGGCTGCCACCGTGACCAACAGGGTAATTGCGCTCCATCCTGTGAACCTCCTCATCTCGTCCTCCCTCCCTTTGAAATTCAAGGTGGAGACAGATGCCGCGGGGCCCATTGGCCGACACGCCACCCGCGGCCAGTCGCTCGTCCGCGTGAAAACGTAAACGCGACGCCAGTGTCACCTGATTTGAACTTGACCCCTGAACGGAGGTAGTAGGGGGACCGCCGTCAAGGTGAGTTGTGGCCCGACAAGGGCCCTAGTCTTCAGGAGAACACGCACATGAAGAGCATCATGAAGTCGTTGATGGGCGGCCTGGTCGCGCTCGCGATTGCGGGCTGCACGGGCCCGGTGGGTCCGCAGGGTGAGCCGGGGCAGTCCGGCGCCAAGGGTGAGAAGGGCGACCAGGGTGAGGGATTCGAGGGAGGGCCGAGCATCAGTGCGGTGTTCCCGACCGGGGCCTTCCTCGGTGAGTCGGCGACGGTGCAAATCAGCGGATTCGCCACTGAGTGGACCTCCGCGGCCACGGTCGAATTCGGCCAGGGCGTGACCGTGAAGAGCGTCACCGTGGCCAGCCCCACCGCGCTGATTGCCGAGATCGAGGTTGCTCCGAACGCCACTCCGGGCATCCGGACCGTGACCGTCACCGAGGGATCGGCCGTTGCGAAGTTCGAGAACGTCTTCGCGGTGAAGCCCGTCGTTGATGTGGAGGTTCTCGGAACGGTGACCCAGGGTTCGGTGAGCGTCCTGCGCCTGCGGAGCAATCTGGCTTCCGTCGCGCTCCCCACGGATGAGGAAGTGACGTCGAACCTCGACGGCTCCAACGGGATGTTGATCATCCCCTTTGCCGCAACGGACGCGTATGTCGATCTGCTTCTCCTCACGGACATGACGGCCGCCGCCAGCGCGCAGGAGGTCGTCATCACCATGTTCCCGAACACGTCGAACGAGCGCGTGGTTCCGCTGTCCGTGACGGTCGGTGCCGCGAACGTCGCCAATGTGCAGGTTGGCGCCCAGACCGTCAGCATGGCCGCGCCGTTCCAGTCGACCGCATTCAAGATCGCGGCGACGGAGGTGAGCGCCTTCGACATCCGGGTCAGCGCAAGTGGCAAGACTCCCAAGGTCTTCATGTTCGACGCGACCGGAGCCATCGACGGACTGCTCACCTACTCGGCTGGGCTCTCGTCCGGGCTCGATGCGAACGACTTCGTCTATGCCATCGTGTGGGATGAGACGGGCGCGTCCGGATACGACGCTCAGCTCGACGTCGGCCTCGTTACCATCGGTGCGACCACCACGGAGATGGAGCAGAATGGCGATCTGGCGACCGCACAGGCGCTGGATGCGGTTCCGATGAACGTCCAGGCTTCTTTCTCGGCCCTCGATGACGTCGACTACTTCAAGGTGACGGTCACCGCGGCGGAGGTTGGCAAGCGGCTCCACGTCCGGACCTGGCCGGGACACGCCACTGCCGACGCGGTCGTCGAGATCGTCGCCGCGAACGGAACCTCCCTCGGCGTGAGTAACGACGTGAACTATCACGAAGACCTCGTCTCGGCCCCGATCGCGGCGGCGGGCGAGTACTACATCTTCGTCACTCAGTCGTCGTATGTTGAAGTACATGACCCGGCGGCCAGCGAGTACAAGCTGATGGCCTGGTTCGAGTAGTCCAGCATCACCGGCAGTTCAGGCCCGCCCTGCCTCGCGGCACGGCGGGCTTTCTCATGCCGTAGCGTGGTCACGATTCCATCTGTGACAGCGCCGCCCGAAGCTGTGCGGGCTCGGTGACGGGCGGCGCACAGACGAACCTTCGACACACGTACGCCGCCGCCACGCCGTCATGAGGCGCTCTGTCGCGGAGCACCTCCGACACGATCTCCGGCGGCGGATTCGACGGGTCGTGCGCGACAAGGGCGAACGTCGGCGCGTAGTGGTGGTTCACCTCGTCGAGCAACACCCGGAGCCCTGACCTCGGCCCGATCAGGGTGACCTCCGCGGCCCCGTCCAGCCACGCGTCGGCCGCGAGGAGCAGGTGCCCGTAGCCGAACGGATTCCGCAGCATCGGCTCCCGCATCTTCGCGAGGTACTTCGTCGCCTGGTCCAGGTGAGCAGTGCGTCCGGTGAGCGCGGCCAGGGCGACCTGCGCTTCGGTCAACGTGGATGCGCCGGACGGGAACGCGTTGTCGTGCAGCGCGAACATCGGGACGACGAGGTCCTTCTGTCCCTTCGGCGCGGACAGGTATGCCTGCGCCTCCTCATTCCAGAAGAGCTCCACTGCGCGAGAGGCGATCTCTTCGGCGGCGCTGAGGTACTTCGGCTCGAAGGTCGCCTGGTACAGCGCCACGAGCCCCGACGCGAGATCGCCGTAGTCCTCCATCACGCCTTCGATCCGGGCACGCCCTTCCTGCCACGAACGGTGCAGGGTCCGTCCGTCCCACAGCTTCGCCATTACGAAGTCCGCCGCCCTCGCCGCGACGACCGCCCAATCCGGCGCGTCGAACACCCGCGAGGCGAAGGCGAGCCCGCGGATCATCAGCCCGTTCCAGCCGGCGAGGATCTTCTCGTCCCGCCCGGGCTTGATTCGCGTCTCCCGGGCCTCGAACAGGAGGCGCCGCGCGCGAGCGATGTCGCGCTGGACGCCCTCATCGTCACGCCCGCAGGACACCGCCAGCTCGGGAATGGGCATCTTCACCTCGAGCACGCTGGTCCCGTGCTCGAAGTTGCCTCCAGGCACCACGCCGAAGTGGCGTCGGGTCAGCTCCGTGAGCTCGGGCGGAAGCACGGAGTCGAACTGCTCGGGCGTCCAGACGAAGAACTTCCCCTCCTCGCCTTCGCTGTCGGCGTCCTGGGTGGCGAAGAACGCGCCTTCGGGCGCAGTCATCTCGCGCTGCACGTACGCCACGGTCTCCCGCGCGACCTTCTCCCAGAGCGGGTTCGGCTGGATCTGCTGCGCTTCCGCGTACAAGTGCAGGAGCTGGGCATTGTCGTAGAGCATCTTCTCGAAGTGCGGCACGAGCCACCGCTCGTCCACCGAGTACCGATGGAACCCGCCCCCGAGCTGGTCGTAGATGCCGCCGCAGGCCATCTTCTCCAGCGTGAGCATCACGGCGGAGAGCAGCTCGGGCCGGCGTGAGCGGCGCCACCCGCGCAGCAGCGTCGCCACGTTCATCGGATTGGGGAACTTCGGCGCTCCGCCAAAGCCTCCATGGCGGCGGTCGATCTCCGACTCGAGCTTCCGCGCCGCTTCGACGATGTCGACCGGCTGCGGCTCGTTCGGGGCGGCCTCGAGGCCGTAGCGCGAGAGCTCGGTCAGCCCCTCCCGGAACTCCTCCGCCTGCGCGTCGACGTCCGCGCGACGGCTGCGCCAGGAGTCGGCGATCCGGTCGATCAGCTCGCCGAAGCCGGGCAGTCCATAGCGGGAGGTCTTCGGGAAGTAGGTCCCGCCGAAGAAGGGCCGCAGGTCGGGGGTGAGAAAAACGGTCAGCGGCCACCCGCCCCCACGCCCCAGGAGTTGAACCACGCCCTGATAGAGCTGGTCGAGATCCGGCCGCTCCTCGCGGTCGATCTTGATGTTGACGAAAAGTTCGCTCATCCGGCGCCCGATCTCGGGGTCCTCGAACGACTCGTGCGCCATGACATGGCACCAGTGGCACGCGGAGTAGCCCACCGAGAGGAGGATCGGCTTGTCCTCCTTCCGCGCCCGCTCGAGCGCTTCGTCGCCCCACGGATACCAGTCGACGGGATTGTCCGCGTGCTGTCGGAGATACGGCGAGGGTTCCTGGGCGAGCCGGTTCATGTCGCTGACGTAATGGCGGCACCCAGGGCATTCAAGCGCTAACGTTGCCGCATGCCGCGCGATGAGAGCTGGTTCGAACACCTCGCAGGGCTGCTCGAGCTGGAACGCCGGGAGCAGCGCACGCGTCTCGAGGAGCAACGAAGCACCCTGCCGCTGGGCGAGCTGGAGGAGCGCGGGCTCGTGCTGCTCGATCTGGAGTCGGTGGAGGAGGACGTCGGGCTGGGCGGGCGCTTCCTGATCACGCTGGAACGCGCAGACCGCCGGGCCTTGCCGACCCGCTTGTCGCCGGGTGATCTGGTCGAGCTCCGACCGCGCAAGGCAGAGGTCGATCGTCCGCCGAGCGGAATCGTCTCCAGGGCTACCTCGACGCGCGTGCAAGTGGCGTTCGATAAGGCGCCGCCAGAGTTCGTCCGCGAGGGGCGGCTGCGGGTCGACCGCATCCCCAACGACGTGACGTTCGATCGCGCTCGCGCGGGGCTCAGGCGTCTGGCGGGACTGGACAAGGGACGAGAGCGTCGCCGACGCGAGCTCGTCCTGGGGCGGGAGCACCCGGCGTTCAGGACGCCGGAGAAGATCGATCCGACGCGCCCGCTCAATCCAGAGCAGCAGGACGCGACGGCGGTCGCGCTGGGCGCGGAGGATCTCTTCCTGGTGCATGGGCCGCCGGGCACCGGGAAGAGCACGGTGCTTGCGGAGATCTCGACGCACGCGGTGTCCGGCGGGAAGCGGCTGCTGTGCACAGCTGCAAGCAACGCTGCGGTGGATCACCTGCTCGAGCTCTGTCTCGCGCAGGGGCTCCGGGCGATCCGCGTGGGCCACCCGGCGCGGGTCTCGGAACGCTTGCAGCAGCACACGCTCGATGTCCTGGTGGAGGAACATCCCGACCGCATCCTCTCGCGGGAGCTCTTCGACGAGGCGCACGCGCTGCTGGGGTATGCCCGGCGACAGCGAACCCAGGGGCGGAGTCGGGAGCGGTTCGCCAACGCACGCGCTTCGAAGTCGGAGGCGTACCAGCTCTTCGACGAGGCCCGCGCGCTGGAGAAGAAGGCGGTGAGCTCGGTGATGGCGCGGGCGGACGTGATCTGCGCGACGCTCTCCATGCTCGATGCGAACGTGCTGGCGAACGAACTCTTCGATCTCGCGCTGGTGGACGAGGCGACCCAGGCGATCGAGCCGCTCGCCTTGCTCGCTTTTCTCAAGGCCCCGACGGTGATTCTCGCGGGAGATCATCGGCAGCTTCCGCCGACGGTGATCTCACGTGAAGCGGTGGAGCGGGGCCTGGGGAAGAGCCTCTTCGAGCGCCTTCTCGAAGAGCACGGGGACGGCGTGAAGCGCATGCTCCGCGAGCAGTACCGGATGAACGAGGAGATCATGCGGTTCCCTTCTCGAGAGATGTATGGAGGGGAGCTGCGCGCGCATCCTTCGGTGGCTCAGCGACGGCTCGCGGACCTGTTGCAGCTCGATGTCGATGCGCCTCCGGTGATCTTCCTCGACACGGCAGGCAAGGGCTTCGAGGAGGCACGCGCCGAAGGCGATGAGAGCCTCTTCAATGAAGGCGAGGAGGCGCTGGTCGTCGCGAGGGCGCGGGAGCTCGTGGGCGCGGGGCTGCCTCCGGGAGAGCTTGCGGTCATCTCGCCCTATCGCGCCCAGGCCGCCCGGATTCGGGAACGGCTGGGGAATCCGGAGGTCGAGGTCGACACGGTCGACGCGTTCCAGGGTCGAGAGAAGGAAGCGGTCCTGGTCAGTCTGGTCCGATCGAATCCGAATGGGGTGCTGGGGTTCCTCACGGATTTGCGCCGCATGAACGTCGCGATGACGCGCGCGAAGAGACACCTCTTCGTGGTCGGGGACTCTGCGACGCTGGGCGGGAACGCGTTCTACGCCCGCTTCATCGAGTCGGTACAGGGCTCGGGCGGGTATCGCTCGGCGTGGGAGTGGCCGGAGCCATGACGTGCACCCAATGCGGCGCCTGCTGCGTGGCGCCGGACATCGCCGCCCTGGACAAGCCGTTGGGCCTGCGTTGCCCGCACCTCACCGAGGAGAACCTCTGCGGCATCTACGAGCGGCGTCCACAGATCTGCCGGGACTACGCCGCCGACGAGGTGTGCCAGATGATCGAGGCGCCGACGCTGGAGGAGCGTGTGCAGAAGTACCTGGCGCTGTTCGGAGTCGAGGGCGAAGCCGCGCAGATCCGCGCAGCGGGCTGCCGCTCCATGGCGCTCGCGAGGCGTCCGGGTTCCCGTTAGGCAGCGCGGTCCGAGCTCATCTCCGACGCGGTCGGAGCGAGCCCGTCAAAGGACTTTTTTTGGGGCTCCTGCTTCTTCGGGAAGACGAAGTACCGGAGCACGAGCATCTGTCCGACGGTGAAGACGATGACGTCCGCCCCGAGCTTCGCCAGCACGAGGGGCACGCCCATCCGGTTGGCGAACACGTAGACGACCCACGCATGCGCCAGCATCCCCAGCCCCGTGAACACCGCGAAGCGAGCAGCCTGGGGGGCGAGCCTCGGGTTGTGGTCCCGGAAGGCGAAATGCCGGTTCGCGAAGAAGGTGAACGTGCTGCCGACCAGGACGCCGACCATCGCGCCGAGGGGATTCGGCAATCCGAAAATGTCCACGCAGGCAAGCAGCACCAGGATGTCGATGCCCGTGGCGACCGCGCCCACTGCGAGGCTCCGGGTCGCCCACGACTGGAGGAACCTCTTCAACAGGGTAGGAAGGCCGCTCACTGTCTGGGACGGCGCTGACTTCACGCTTCGGCCTCCTGAACCGAACAGGCCCTGGCCATATCAGCGTCATCCATATTCATCCAGTGCTCCTGATTCATGGCGTGGGTGGCGCAGGCAAACCGGCGAGTCGTGAAAACGCTTCCTTGAAATCTGTGCCTCATTGCCCGAGGAGCAACCTGGTGAGCAGCAGAAACATTCCGGGGGCCGGCGTCGCACTGAACGTGCTCGAAGTGAACCCCGGCAAGACGCCGACGGTACTGTTCCTTCACGGCTGGCTGGATCACGCACACGGGTTCGACGCCCTCCGCGCGGCGCTCCCTTCGACGTGGCACACCGCAGCGCTCGACTTCCGGGGTCACGGTCAGAGCGGTCATGTCGAGGGCGGTCTCTACAGCTTCACCGACTACCTCGCAGACGTGGAGCTCACGCTCGATGCGCTCGACGTCTCTCGCGTGCACCTCGTCGGACATTCGCTGGGAGGTTCGGTGGCGCTGACGTACGCGGCGGCCCACCCCACGCGCGTCGCCTCGGTCACCGCGATCGACAGCATCGGGCCCATGGGCGGCGCGCCGGAGCGCATCGTGGATCGACTTCGGAGCTTCATCCGCGACCTGCACAAGCCGCCACGCCGGAGGACCTGGCCCACGGTGGCCGCAGCCGCGGCGAGGCTGCGCGAAAACCTGGGTGGGTTGGGCGAGGAGGCCTCGATGCATCTGGCCGTCCACGGGACCCGGCCGGTCGAAGGCGGCGTCCAGTTCACCTTCGATCCGGCTCATCGCCGGGCGTTCGGGTTGACGATGGACGAAGCGCAGGTGCTGGCGGTCTTTCGCGCAATCGAGGCGCCTGTCCGGATCATCCTGGGTTCGGAAGGGATGCGCTTCGACGAAGCGCGCGCCGAGCAGCGACTCGCAGCGTTGCGCGCATCACCGATCGTCGTTCGCGGTGGGCACCACGTCCACCTGGACTCCCCGGTCGAGGTCGCGCGGGCGCTGATCACCTTCATCGAAGAGGTTGCTCGCCGGGGAACGGCTGTTCCCTGAGCGGTGATTGAACTGCCCTTCGGGGCGCGCCCCCGGCGAGGGCCGCGGAGGACATTACCGTGACGGTGGATGGTCAGCTCGTGCCTCCCGGCGAGTGGAGCTACGACCCGGCCACACTGAGCGTGGTGTTCGCCCCTGGCCGGTGCCCACCCAGGGGCAGACGATCGTCGTCGGCTACGTCGGGGACTGCAGCGTGGTGACCCAATAGAGTATTGTCCAACTCCGGATGCTCGAACCCTTCGGCCGCTATCAGCTCCTCAGGAAGCTCGCCACCGGCGGGATGGGCGAGGTCTTCCTGGCGCGACAGAAGGGCGCGGGCGGCTTCGAGAAGCTCCTGGTCGTGAAGCGGGTGCTCCCCCACCTGGCAGAGGACCAGGAGTTCGTGGACATGTTCTTCGACGAGGCGCGCATCGCCGCCGCCCTCAACCACCCGAACATCGCGCAGATCTACGATCTGGGGGACGTCGACGGGACGTTCTATCTGGCGATGGAGTTCGTCCAGGGCGACTCGCTCTGGGGCGTCAACGAACGGGCGAACGCCGAGGTGGGCGGAATGCCGCTCGCCCTCAAGTGCCGGGTCATCTCCGACGCGGCCGCCGGGCTCGACTTTGCGCACCGCGCCAGGACCGCCTCGGGACGGCCGCTGGGGCTGATCCACCGGGACGTCTCGCCCCAGAACATCCTGGTGGGCTTCAACGGCGCGGTGAAGCTCATCGACTTCGGGGTAGCCAAGGCGTCCAACAAGCTGAGCAACACAGCCACCGGGACGATCAAGGGCAAGTACGCGTACATGTCGCCGGAGCAGGCCCGGGGTCAGGACCTCGACCACCGCTCCGACATCTTCGGGCTGGCGGTCGTCTTCTACGAGGTCCTCACCAGCTCACGGCTGTTCAAGCGCGAATCGGACATGGCCACGCTCAAGGCGGTGGTCGGCGCGAACATCCCCCCTCCGTCCACGGTGACGAAGGGCATCCCGAAGAGGCTCGACGAGATCGTCCTGAAAGCGCTCGCCCGCAATCGGGAGGAGCGCTACCAGACGGCCGGTGAGCTCCAGCTCGCCATCGAGGACTTCCTCGTACAGGAGCGGCTGTCGGGGACGTCGGCGCATCTCTCCGCCTTCATCCAGTCGCTGTTCGCCGCGGAGATCGCCGAGGACCAGTTCCACAACGAGCCGACGCAGATCCACGTCTCGCCCTTCGCCCTGCGCGCGGAGCGCGGGCCGAAGCCCCGTCCGACCGGTCGGGGCCGCGCCACGCGGAAGAGCCAGCGCTAGCTTTCGGCGATGCCCGCCTCGCGGCGAATCTGGGCGACCTCGTCGTCGGCCAGACCGAAGGTCGCCTGGAGCAGCTCGAGGATCCGCTGCTGCGGGCGCTGGTCCTTCGATGCCGCAGCCATGCGCATGCCGAGCCGGAACGCCTTCATCCGCTGGGCGCGGGTGGTGAGGCCGTGCGCCAGCGCCGTCAGGCGGCTGGAGAGGCCCTCCGACGCCAGCGCCGACACGGCGTCGCTCACGAACGTCATGGCGCGCTCGGGGCTGACGTTCTCGAACACGGGGTCGGCGGCGAACGTCTCGACCAGGGTCTGGGCCTCCTTGTCCGAGAGGTGGCCGTCCGCCGCAGAGACCAGCACCATCACCTCGGCGTAGAGGCGATCCAGGGGCTCACCCAGCGCCTCCGCCAGCGATCCGCCCTGCTCGACGACGTCGATGATGTGGGCGACCTCGGTCTCCGAGATGCCGAGGGCGGCCTGGATTGTCTTGAGCAGGCCGAGCTCGTCGCGCGTGGCCCGCTTGTCCGAGAACGCCACCGCGGCGGCGAGACCGAACGCCAGCATGCGCGTCTTGTGATCGGGGAGGCGCTCCCGGAGCGATCGCAGGATCTCCTCGAGGTCGCTGGCCGAGGCCAGCTTCTCCACGGAGCTCTCGACCAGGGCGTTGAGCTCGTCGCTCCGGGTCCCTTCGAACTCGGGTCGTTCGATCACCCGGCGCAGCAGCGTCTGCATCTCCGCCTGCGAGACCTTGCCGTCCGCGATCGCGGCGAGCAGCATCGTCTCGATCAACGCCGCGTTCCTCTCCCGGCGGGCCTTCAAGAGCGCTTCCCTGGGCATGCTCCCCTCCTCCTACGCGGCCGAACCGGTGAACGGCTTGCCTGAATGTGGTGCAGCGGCGATCTCCGCGCGCGAACGCTCCGTCTCCTTCGACGGGGTGAACAACGAGCGGTCCAGCAGGTGCGACGGGCGGACGTTCCCCATCGCGGCGAGGATGCTCGGACGCAGGTTGGGGATGTCCTTGCCCAGCTCGTCCAGCAGCTTCTTCACCTTCTTGCGCTGGAGGTTCTCCTGCGACCCGCACAGGTCGCACGGGATGATCGGGAACTGCTTGAGCTCGGCGTAGCGCGCGATGTCCTTCTCCGCGGCGTAGCAGAGCGGCCGGATCACCGTGTTGCGCCCATCGTCCGAGTGCAGCAGGGGCGGCATGGCCTTGAGCGAACCGGCGAAGAACAGGTTCAGCATCAGGGTCTCGATCGCGTCGTCCCGGTGGTGGCCGAGGGCGATCTTGCTGCACCCCATCTCCTGGGCCGCCGTGTAGAGGATGCCGCGGCGGAGCCTGGAGCACAGCGAGCACTGGGTCTTCCCGGGCTCGAGCTTCTCCTGGACGATGCTGTAGGTGTCCTCCTTGAGGATCCGGTACTCGAACCCCTCGCGCTCGAAGTACGCGGGGAGGGCCTCGCTGGGGAACCCCGGGTGCCCCTGGTCGAGGTTCACCGCGACGAGCTCGAACTTGATCGGCGCCTTGCGCTGCAGCTCGCGCAGCAGCCAGAGGAGCGTATGCGAGTCCTTGCCTCCTGAGACGGCGACCATGATCCGGTCTCCCGCCTCGATGAGGTTGAAGTCCGAGATGGCCCGGCCCATGTGTCCGAGGAGGCTCTTCTCCAGCTTCTGTTCTTCGTTCGTCACGCCCTTACCTACCTAGCAGCTTCCCCTGTTTGATCCCACCGGAGGATTCTCGTCAGGTAGGGTGGCCGCAGAGATGCCGACCTTCGCAGAGACAACAACGGATGTGCTGACAGCCGAGGGGATGCGGGACGCTCTCGCGCGCCTCGACAAGGAGAAGCAGCTGGCGGTCGACGTGGAGGCGGACTCCATGCACGCCTTCCGCGCGCGGCTCTGCTTCGTCCAGGTAGGGACCGACGACGACGTGTTCGTGTTCGACACGCTCGCCCCGGACGTCGAGGCACGGGCGCTCGCCGGCCTGTTCGGCGACCCGGAGCGGACCAAGATCTTCCATGCGGCCGGAGGGGACCTTCAGTTCCTCGCCGAGCAGGGCATCCGGGTGAAGGGACTGTTCGACACGCATCGCGCGGCGACCCTGCTGGGGTGGCAGAAGGTTGGACTCGCAGATCTCGCGCGCGACCGGCTGGGGATCGAGCTTGCGAAGGAGCACCAGCAGTCGGACTTCTCCATCCGCCCACTGCCCGAGGGGATGCACCAGTACATCGCCAACGACGTCCGGTACCTCTGCGAGATCGGCCGCCAGGTACGCGAGGAGTGCCTCAAGGCGGACATCCTCGAGGAGGTCGAGCTCGACTGTCTGCGTCTCGCGGACGAAGCGGCGGCCCGCCCGGACATCGGCACCGACTTCAAGTTGAAGCTGCCGAAGCACCAGATGAAGCCGCAGGAATACGCGCTGGGGCTGGCCCTCGCCGAGCGCCTCCATGCGCTCCGGCTCCGCGCCGCGGAGGAGGCGAACGTGCCGATGGGACGAATGCTGTCGAACGCCGCGGTGACGGCGATTGCGACGCGTCCGCCCTCGAACCTCCGCGAGCTGGCGAAGGCCCAGGGGGTGCGTGGTCCGTTCGTACGCGAACACGGTGAGGAGGTCCTGGGGCTCATCCGCGAGCTGATCGAGAAGGTGCGCAACGGCGAGCTGAAGGTGGAGACGGACGACCGCGGACAGCGCGACCCGGGTCGGCGGAAGCGGGCCGAGGAGCTGAAGATCTTCCGGTCGGCAAAGGCGAACGAACGGAAGGTGACTCCGTCGGTGGTGTTGCCGAATCCGGTGCTGGAGGAGCTCGCGGCCCACCCACCGCAGTCGCTCGAGGAGCTGGCGCAGGTGCCGTACCTCGGCGAGAAGCGGGTGCGTTTGTACGGCGCAGAGTTGCTCCACCTGCTCCAGGCGGGGTGACTCGGCATCACAGAGCGGGGGCCTTCAACGCTTGAGCATCAAGGTGACGCCGTCGCGCACGGTGAGCAGGACCTTCTCCACCCGTGGATCCTTCGCCACCTTCTCGTTGAACGCGACGATGGCGCGGTCGCTCTCGGCTTGCGGATCGAGGACGCGGCCGCTCCACAGGGTGTTGTCGGCCACGATGAGGCCACCCGGGCGCACCAGCGGCAACACAGCGTCGAAATACGCGGCGTAGTCCTCCTTGTCCGCGTCGATGAACACGAGATCCAGCGGGCCCTGAAGTGTCCTGAGGGTGTCGAGCGCGGGGCCCATCCGGATCTGGATCTTCCGACCATGCGGGCTCTCTCCGAAGTAGCGCCGCGCCATCGCCTCGGCCTTCGGGTTGACTTCGCAAGTGATCAGCTCGCCGTCCTCGGGCAGGCCTTCGGCCATGCACAGCGCGGAGTACCCGGTGAACGTGCCGATCTCGAGGATCCGTTTCGCCCCGGTGAGCCGCACCAGGAGTCGAAGGAATGCGCCCTCGAGCGGCCCGACCTGCATCTGCGCGGCGGGCATGTTCGCATACGTGTCGCGCGTGAGCGCCTCGAGCAGCGGCGAGGGAGGCTCGCTGTGCCGGCGCGCATAGTCCTCTACGGCTTCGGGGATGAGCTCCATGCGTGGATGTCTAACACCCGGTCAGGGCCTCCGCGCGAGGATCTGCCGCATCAGCACGATCCACGTCACGAGGCCGAGCGCGATCAACGCCCACACGATGAGCCAGGGGTCCATGGGTCAGCTCCTCTCGACCCGAACTGCGCATCGCGGAGCATTTGCGGAAGTGGGGGGCTACGACTTGTTTCCCGTCACCGCGGCGCTGCGACTCCGTACTTCGACCGCAGGTAGCGGAGGAATGGGCCGTCGGAGAGGCCGGCGCCGGTGACGCGGGTGATCAAGTCCTCCGCGTCATACCGGTAGCCTTCTTCGTGGATCTTCCTCCGCAGCCAGTCGCGAACGCTGTGCAGGTCGCCCTGGCGGAGGCGCGCATCGAGATCGGGGAGGTCGCGGCGCAGCGCCTCGTTGAGCTGGGCGGCGTACAGGTTGCCCAGGGTGTACGTCGGGAAGTACCCGAGCTCGCCCCACGCCCAGTGGATGTCCTGGAGCACGCCGCTCAGATCATCCGGCGGTCGCACGCCCAGGTACTTCGACATCCGCTCGTTCCACGCCTCCGGGAGATCTGCCACCGGGAGTTGATCGTGGATCAGCAGCAGCTCGAGCTCGTACCGGAGCACGATGTGCAGGTTGTAGGTGAGCTCGTCCGCCTCGACGCGGTTGAGCGAGCGGCACACCCGGTTGACGGACTGGTGGAACGCGATGACGTCCACGCCTTCAAGCTCGGACGGGAAGTGCTCTTTCAACACCGGAAACCAGTGCTCCCAGAATGGGAGGCTCCGGCCGATCACGTTCTCCCACAGCCGCGACTGTGACTCGTGCAGCCCCATCGACGGCGCGCCTGCGAGCGGGGTGCGGTGGTGCGCCTCGGCGAAGCCCTGCTCGTACAGGCCGTGGCCACCTTCGTGGATCGTGCTGAAAATCGTGCTCAGCGGATTCCCGGGCTCGACCCGCGTCGTCAGCCGCACGTCTCGCGGGTGGGTCCCGCCGGTGAACGGGTGGATGCTCCGGTCCTGCCGTCCGGCCTGGAGATCGAACCCCATTCCCTCCAGCAACTGCAGCGTGAACGCCCACTGCCTGTCGGGATCGAACGTGTGGCCCGCCAACACGTCGCGCGGCGGAGAAGCCTCGGTCAGCCGCTGCACGATGGGGATGAGCTGGTCTCGCAGCGCCTCCAGCACCGGGGTCAGTCGGCTCACCCGCATGCCGGGCTCGTACGACTCGAGCAGGGCGTCGTAGCGCTCACCGTCGTGGCCGAAGGCATCGGCCTGCTCGCGGCGCAGCGCCAGGGTCCGCTCGAGCGCGGGACGGAACCGCGTGAAGTCGCGCGCTTCCCTCGCCTCGCGCCACGCCGATACGCCGTTCGCCTGCGCTTCGGCGAGTGCGCGAACGAGGCGTTGGGGAAGCTTCACCGCGCGATCGCGCTCCCGCCGGAACACGCGGATCATGGCGCGCTCATCGGCGCTCAGCGCTGCGTCTGCTGCGGCCTCATCGATCAGGTCCCCCAGCGCCGGGTCGACCAGGCGCTCGTGATAGAGCCCCTGCATCGTGGAGAGCTGCTGGCCCCGCGCGGAGTGCGCCTTCGCAGGGAGATGGGTCTCCTGATCCCAGGTGAGCAGTCCGATGACGCCACCCAGGTCCCTCAGCTCCTCCATCCGCGCCCGGAGTCGGGTGATCGCGCGATCCATCTCCCCTCCCGCGCTCAAGGACGGCCGATGCCGTACCAGGTGAAGCCCCGCTCGCGCATGGTCGCCGGGTTGAACACGTTGCGCCCGTCGAACACGACCGGCTGCTTCATCAGGCCCTTCATCCGCGCGAAGTCCGGGTGTCGGAAGTCATTCCACTCAGTGACCACGAACAGCCCGTCCACTCCTTCGACAGCGTCGTAGGCGGTGGGCGCCCAGGTGACCCGGCTTCCGAAGATCCGCTTCGCCACGTCCATTGCCACCGGATCGTGCACCTGCACCTTCGCGCCCTTGCCCAGCAGCCCCTCGATCAGGACGATCGCCGGCGCCTCGCGCATGTCATCCGTTTTCGGCTTGAACGCCAGCCCCCAGACTCCGAACGTCCGCCCATCCAGCGAACCGAAGTGCTTCGTGGCCTTGGTCAGGAGCAACTGCTTCTGCCGGGCGTTGGTGCGCTCGACGGCGCGGAGCAGGTCGAATTCGATCCCGTGCTCACGGGCAGTGGTGACGAGCGCCTTCACGTCCTTCGGGAAGCAGGAACCGCCGTAGCCGACTCCGGGGAAGAGGAACGGATAGCCGATGCGGCGGTCCGCGCCCATGCCCTTGCGGACGAGGTCCACGTCCGCCCCGACCTTCTCGCAGAGCAGGGCGACGTCGTTCATGAAGGAGATGCGCGTCGCCAGCATCGCGTTGGCGGCGTACTTGGTCAGCTCCGCCGACCGCGTGTCCATGAAGAGGATCGGGTTCTCGGTCCGCACGAAGGGCGCATACAGCTCGCCCATGACCTTGCGCGCCCGCTCGGTGTTCGCGCCGATGACCACGCGATCCGGCTTGAGGAAGTCATCGAGCGCGGCGCCCTCCTTCAGGAACTCCGGGTTCGAGACGACGTCGAACTCGACGCTGGTGACGGAGGCGATCTCGGCCCGCACCTTGTCCGCGGTCCCCACCGGGACGGTGCTCTTGTCGACCACGACGGTGTACTGCTTCATCGCGCGGCCAATCTGGCGGGCCGCCTCGAGCACGTACTGAAGGTCCGCCTCGCCGCTCTCACCCTCGGGGGTGCCGACCGCGATGAACACGACCTCGGAGGGTCCCACCACTTCGGCGAGCGACGTCGTGAACGAGAGCCGCTTCTCGCGAACGTTCTTCGCGACCAGCTCCTCCAGCCCGGGCTCGTAGATGGGGATCTCACCCCGGCGGAGCGCGTCGATCTTCCGCTGATCGATGTCGACGCAGGCCACGTCGTTGCCTGAGTCTGCGAAGCAGGTGCCCGCGACGAGCCCCACGTACCCCGATCCGATGACGGCAATCTTCATGTCGGCCGGTCATACAACGGACGCCCTCGGGGGCACAGAGGCCGCTTGCGCTGCTGCCCTGCCTGCCTCCCGAATCAGGATGCGGCGCGCCGGTCTGCCGGTCCCCCCCCGTCCTCCAGCTCCAGCGCGTGCGCGCCCTCTTCCTCGAAGATGTCGCGGAGCCGGGGCTGGCGGGTGAGCACGATGACCTGGCAGTCCTCGGCGATCCCAACGAGCACCCGGGCGATGTTCCGGAGCTCCTCGGGCCCGAAGCCGGTCAGGGCCGTGTTGATGACGAGCGGCAGCGACGGCGGCGTGGAGAGGCCTTCGCTCGAAGCGAGTCGGAACGCGAGGTAGAGCAGCTCCCTCGCGCTGCGCGGAAGGTCGTCCACCGACACCGGATTGAACTGGACATCGGAGACGACCAGGGAGGCATCGTCCGGCCCGTTGAGCCGCACGTGGACGTATTCGCCGCCCGTGAGGCGACCGAAGATCCGCGACGCGGCGTCCACGATCCGGACCCGGTGCGCCCGGCGCCACGCCTGAATCCTGTGCTCGACGAGTCCGAGCGCGAGCCTGTCGCGGGCCCATGCCACCACCGCATCCGAGGCGGTCTCCTGCAGCGTCGCCTCGCGGGCCCGGAGGGTGGACACGGCATCCTCCCGCTCCCACTGTTCGAGCTGCGCGCGCGCCCGGGCGGCCTCCTGCTCCAGCCTGCCGGCCTGCCCTCCCAGCCGCGCGATGCGCTCGGCCAACCTCGCCC
>JBAWAM010000029.1:0-8839 GCA_049589315.1 Myxococcaceae bacterium | reverse complement strand
CCGGTGGATCGCCCCGAAGCACGAGGACGTTCTCGATCCTCGCTTCGGCGAGACGGTCGAGGATCGCCTTCAGCTCTGTACGATCGTGGCCGATGCAGGTCAGGTGCGCCATCGCCTCGATGCCGGTGCTCGCCTTCATCCTCGTGACGAGGTCCACGGTGCGAGCCTGGGTGCTCCCACCGGCCCCCCAGGTCACCGAGACGAAGCCGGGCTCGAGCGTGGCGAGATCCTCCATTGTCCGGAGAAGGTTCTGCACGCCCTCCTCGGTCTTCGGGGGAAAGAACTCGAACGAGAAGCAGGGATTGGACGGGTTGAGGCGGTTCCGGATCTTCATCGCGTTCTCGCAGTATACGCAGGAGCTCGTCTTCCTGACCGCGGCAGTGTTCGCTGGTCCGCGCCTGGTCATCGGGCAGCCGGCGTCGTCATGCGCCCGTCGGCCGAAGGGCTCGTCGCCGACGTAAACGATGTGCTTCGGCTGGGGACTCGGGAGGTCCGGCCGTACGTCCTTGATTGCGAAGATCCGCCCGCTATAGTCCGCGCGCTTTTTGCCCCAGGAGCAAGACAATGGCGCGGCGTACCCCTCTCTACCAGGCGCACGTGAAGTTGAACGGGCGCATGGTGGACTTCGCGGGCTGGGAGATGCCCGTCCAATACGCTGGTGTGATCCAGGAGCACGAGGCCGTGCGCCATGCCGCCGGCATCTTCGACGTGTCGCACATGGGGGAGATCGAGTTCTCCGGTCCCGGCGCGCTCGAAGAGGTCAATCGGCTCATCACCAACGATCTCACCCGCTGCGCCGACGGTCAGGCGATCTACGCCGGGCTCCTCAACGATCAGGGCGGTTTCGTCGACGACATCGTCGCGTACCGCTTCTCGCCAGAGCGGATCTTCATCTGCGTGAACGCCTCCAACCGCGAGAAGGATTTCGCCTGGATGCGCGATCACGCGCAGAAGGTGAAGCCGAAGGACCGCAGCGACGAGTTCGCGCAGATCGCGATCCAGGGGCCGAAGGCGCCGGCGATCGTGCAGCGGCTCACGCAAACGGACCTGTCGAAGATCGGGACCTATCGCTTCTCCGAGGGCGAGGTCGCTGGCGTTCCCTGCATCATCTCGCGCACGGGCTACACCGGCGAGGACGGGTTCGAGCTGTATTGCCCTCAGGACCAGGCGGAGAAGCTGTGGGATGCGCTGCTCGAGGCGGGTCAGCCGGAGGGCATCAAGCCGGCGGGACTGGGCGCGCGCGACTCGCTGCGGACGGAGATGAAGTTCGCCCTGTACGGCAACGACATCGACGACACGCACACCCCGCTCGAGGCCGGCCTCGGCTGGATCGTGAAGTTGGACAAGCCCGAGTTCATCGGGAAGTCCGTGCTGGAGCAGCAGAAGAAGGAAGGCCTGAAGCGCAAGCTGGTTGGCTTCGAGCTCACCGAGCCCGGCGTTCCCCGGCACGGCTACGCCATCTTGAACGACGAAGGACAGCGCGTCGGTGAGGTGACCTCCGGCACGATGGGACCTTCGGTGAAGAAGGCCGTGGGGATCGCCTACGTCCCGCTCGAGCTGTCGGCGGAAGGCTCGGAGTTCAAGGTCGAGATTCGCGGACGCCCGGTCGCGGCGCGCGTGGTGAAGACCCCGTTCTGGAAGAGGAGGGATTCCTGATGTCCAACGTTCCGAAGAATCTCAAGTACACGAAGGACCACGAGTGGGTCCGCCGTGAGGGCAACAGCATGGTGGTGGGCGTGACCGATCACGCGCAGGAGGCGCTCGGCGACGTCGTGTACGTGGAGCTTCCGAAGCTCGGCTCCACCGTCACCGAGGGCCAGTCCTTCGGCGTCATCGAGTCCACCAAGGCCGTGTCGGAGCTGTTCGCGCCGGTCACCGGCAAGGTCGTGAAGGTCAACGACGAGCTGCAGAACGCGCCCCAGACGGTGAACCAGGACCCGTACGAAGCGGGCTGGATCATCGAGGTCGAGCCGTCCAACGCGGCCCAGTTCGACTCGCTGCTCGACGCGGACGCGTACGAGAAGCTGCTCGCGACCACCCCGTAGGCGTCGTTCGTACGGCCGTTGAACGGCGCTGCGGTGGTGTGATCGCTGCCGCGCGCCGGACCGGCCCGAAGCCCTCGCCCTCGATGCAGCTCTTGTCCGACCGACGGGTCCTGCGCCCCGTCGTGTCGGCCGACGCACCGGAGGTCCGCCGGCTCGTCGGCGTGCCTGAAGTGGCCGGCGCCACCGCGGACATCCCGTTCCGGCTGTGCGAACCCGTCCCGCCGTGCAGATCGTGAACGAGCGAGGTCCATCATGCGCGCACGGCTTCTGGTTCCGGCGTCACTGCTCGTCGTAGCGGCTTCCGGTCTGGCATGGGGGCAGCCGGCACAGTCCGTACCGCCTCCGCCGCCCGAAGAGCCGGTCGTCCAGCCCGAAGCGCCACGGGCGATCAAGGTCACGGGCGAGGGGACGGTCGAGGTGCCGCCGGACGAAGCACTGCTCACCCTCGCGGTCGAGACGACAGCTGGCACCGCGGAGGCCGCCGGCCGCTTGAACGCAAGCCACACCGCCGCGCTGATCCACGCGTTGAAGGAGCAGGGGATCGCCGCCGAGGACATCGAGACCGGTCGGTACGAGCTGCTCCCTGTCCATTCCGAGCCACCCGAACCCCGAGGCGCGGGCGGCGATCAGGACCAGCCGAAGTCCTACCGGGCGGTGAACGCGCTGCAGGTCAAAGTGAAGGACCTGAAGCGTATCGGCGAGGTCATCGATGCCGCGCAGAAGGCGGGGGCCAACCGGGTGGAGCAGGTCGCCTTCCAGGTGGAGAACCCCGTCCAGGGGCAGCAGCAGGCGCTCCAGGAGGCCGTACAGAGGGCGCGGACGCAGGCGGTCGCGCTGGCGCAGTCCCTTGGAGTACAGCTCGGCCCGGTGCTGGAGGCGTCCACGTCGACCGGGCCTCCGCCTCCCGTCCCACTGAAGCGCGAGCTCGCGGCCGAGTCCGGAGCGCCGACCACCCCGATCGAACCGCCGGCGCAGACCATCACCGCGAGTGTGACGTTGACCTACGAGATCGCCGGCTGAGTCGGTTTGGAGGCCAAGCAGGCCTTCTGATGGCTCCTGTAGGGGCGGCGGCGATCGCGTTCCCGGGATGTTCTTGATTGCCGCAAAGCGAACGAATAGTTCCAACTTCCTTCAGGCGGCCAGCCGTGCCGCTCTGCCCCCGACCGAGGTCATCCGACATGCGCAGCCCGTTGCTCCATCCTGATCGGTTCATCGACCGCCACATCGGCCCCGACGAGACCGATGTGCAGGACATGCTCCGGACGCTCGAGGTCCGATCGCTCGACGAGTTGATCGACCAGACCGTCCCGAAGCAGATCCGAACGTCGAAGCCGCTGGCAATCACGGCGGGACGGAACGAGCAAGCGCTCCTCGAGGATCTCAAGAAGATCGCTTCGGCGAACGAGGTGTTCCGCTCGTTCATCGGAATGGGCTACAGCGACAGCCACACGCCGGGTGTGATCCTGCGGAACATCCTGGAAAACCCGGGCTGGTACACGCAGTACACCCCGTACCAGGCGGAGATCAGCCAGGGGCGTCTCGAGGCGCTGCTGAACTTCCAGACGATGGTGATCGACCTCACAGCAATGGAGGTCGCCAACGCGTCCCTGCTCGACGAGGCCACCGCGGCCGCGGAGGCGATGCACATGTTCTGGGGGGTCCGCGCGGCCGACGACGCGAACACCTTCTTCGTCTCGGAGCTGTGCCACCCGCAGACCATCGAGGTCGTGCGCACCCGCGCCGAGCCGCTGGGGATCAAGCTGGTCGTGGGTGACCACGCCTCGTTCGCCTTCACCCCCGACGTGTTCGGCGCGCTGGTGCAGTACCCGGCCACCGACGGCGAGGTGATCGACTACCGCGGCTTCTGCGAGAAGGCGCACGCGGTCCAGGCGAAGGTGGTGGTCGCGGCCGACCTCCTCTCGCTCGCGCTGCTCACGCCTCCGGGCGAGTTCGGCGCGGACGCTGCGGTGGGGAACACCCAGCGGTTCGGCGTCCCGATGGGCTACGGCGGTCCGCACGCGGCGTACCTGGCCACGAAGACCGCGTTCGTCCGCCACATGCCCGGTCGCCTCATCGGCGTGTCCGAGGATGCGCGCGGCAAGCCGGCGCTCCGCATGGCGCTGCAGACGCGCGAGCAGCACATCCGCCGCGAGAAGGCGACGAGCAACATCTGCACGGCGCAGGTGCTGCTGGCGATCATGGCCGGGATGTACGCGGTCTATCACGGGCCGAAGGGCATCAAGGCGATCGCCGAGCGCGTGCATCTGATGACGACCACGCTGTCGCGCGGGCTGGAGCGGTTGGGTCTGAAGGCGCGGCACGCCGCGTTCTTCGACACCCTCCGCGTGGACGTCACCCCCGAGGTGGCGAAGGCGATTCACGCCGAGGCGGCGAAGCGGAAGATCAACCTCCGCGCGCTGAACGATCGCTCGATCGGGGTGGCGCTGGACGAGGCCACCCGGGCCCAGGACCTCGAGGATCTCCTGGCAGTGTTCGCGCGCGGCGCGAAGCTCGACACCACCGTCGAGGATCTCGCCCGAGATGGCCGCGCGGCGCTCCCCGAGGCGCTGGCTCGCAAGAGCGCGTACCTCACGCACCCCGTCTTCAACTCGCACCACTCCGAGACGGAGATGCTGCGGTACATCCGCATGCTGGAGTCGCGCGACCTGTCGCTGGCGCACTCGATGATCCCGCTCGGCTCGTGCACGATGAAGCTGAACGCGACCGCGGAGATGATCCCGATCACGTGGCCCGAGTTCGGCCGGCTCCATCCGTTCGCTCCGGCGGAGCAGGCGCGCGGCTACGCGCAGCTCTTCAAGGAACTCGAGGACTACCTCACCGAGGTCACCGGCTTCGCCGCCGCCTCGCTGCAGCCGAACGCCGGATCGCAGGGCGAGTACGCGGGCCTGCTGGTCATCCGGAAGTACCTCCAGAAGCAGGGCCAGGGGCACCGCGACGTGTGCCTCATCCCGTCGTCCGCGCACGGCACCAACCCGGCGTCGGCGGTGATGGCCGCCTTCCGCGTGGTGGTGGTGAAGTGCGACGACAACGGCAACATCGACGTGGCGGACCTCAAGGCGAAGGCGGCGGAGCACGCCGACAAGCTGGCCGCGCTGATGGTGACCTACCCGTCCACGCACGGCGTGTTCGAAGAGGAGATCAAGGAGATCTGCGCGGCCGTCCACGAGAAGGGCGGGCAGGTCTACATGGACGGCGCCAACCTCAACGCCCAGGTCGGTCTGACCCGGCCGGCGGAGATCGGGGCGGACGTCTGCCACATCAACCTGCACAAGACCTTCTGCATCCCGCACGGCGGTGGCGGCCCGGGCATGGGCCCCATCTGCGTCGCGGCGCACCTCGCGCCGTACCTGCCGGGGCATCCGGTGGTGAAGACCGGCGGTGAGGACGCGATCGGTCCCGTCTCCGCGGCGCCGTGGAGCAGCGCGAGCATCCTCCCCATCTCGTGGGTGTACATCGCGCTGATGGGCGGCGAGGGCCTGACGAAGGCGACGAAGACGGCGATCCTCAACGCGAACTACATCGCGAAGCGGCTCGACCCGCATTATCCCGTGCTCTACCGCGGCAAGAACGGGCGGGTGGCGCACGAGTGCATCGTCGACCTGCGGCACCTGAAGAAGATCGGCATCGAGGTCGAGGACGTGGCCAAGCGGCTCATGGACTACGGCTTCCACGCGCCGACCGTGTCCTTCCCGGTCGCCGGCACCCTGATGATCGAGCCGACCGAGAGCGAGGCGAAGGGCGAGCTCGACCGGTTCTGCGACGCGATGATCGCCATCCGCGAGGAGATCGCGAAGGTGGAGCAGGGCGTGTGGCCCAGGGACGACAACCCGCTGAAGAACGCGCCGCACACCGCCGACATGGCCAGCGCCGACGAGTGGACGCACCCGTACCCGCGCCACGTCGCGGTGTTCCCGACCGAGGCCACGAAGCGCTTCAAGTTCTGGCCGTCGGTGGGCCGCATCAACCAGGTGCTCGGCGACCGGAAGCTGATCTGCTCGTGCCCGCCGATCGAGGACTACGCGTAGCTCAGGCTGCGGACTGCGCCGGCTCGACGTGAACCACCACGTCGACGACCCGGGGCCAGGCGGCCATCAGTCGGCGTTCGACTTCGTCTGCGAGGTCGTGCGCCTGGGCGGTCGTCATCTTCGGGTCGACGTGGATCTTGAGGTCGACCCAGATCGACTCCTCCATGCCCCGGCTCCGCACCGCGCCGACGAGGAGCACCCCGGGCACTTCGCTGACGAGGCGGTGCACGTCCTCCTTGGGCAGCCGTGCGCTGTCGGAGAGGATCCCCACGGCGTGCCGGACGATCGACCACGCGACCTTCGCGACGAAGACGAGCACCAGAAGCGCGACGATGCCGTCCGCCTTGGTGAACCCCATCCGCACCAGCACGACCGAGCTCAGCACGGCGAGCGTCACGAACACGTCGGAGAGCGTGTGGCGCGCGTCGGCGAGGAGCAGCGGGCTCTTCAGCTTCTCGCCCTGGGCCCTCTCGATCCGGGTGACGGCGAAGTTGATGATCAACGTCCCGATCAGCACCGGAAACAGGATCGGCTCGACGGTGGGGTGCCTGTCGTGGACGAGGGAATCCCAGGCCATCCGCCCCAGCTCGAGCATGCCGATCCCGACCATCGCGCCGATGCCGAGCGAGGCCAGCGCCTCGAACTTCCCGTGCCCGTAGGGGTGGTCCTCGTCCGCAGGCTGCGCGGCGAAGGACATGGCCACCAGTCCGAGGACGTTCGACCCTCCATCGATGAACGAGTGGAGGCCGTCCGCGGTGACGGAGGCGAGATCGCTGGCCGCTCCGGCGATGATCTTGGCAAGCGCGACGACCCAGTTGGCGACGAGGATCGCTGCGAGGACGAACCGGACCTTCTTGCTGCGCTCCGAGTGCGACAGGGCAGGGCTGCTCACAGGGCGCGAACGCTACTGCGCAGTCGCCCGGGGCGCGAGTTCGTTCAGCCGCCGAAGATGCGCATGAACGGGGAGGTTCCGAACTCCAGATAGAAGCCGAACTGGAATTGCGCGGTGCCGTCGGGCCCGCGCATTCCCGCCGGCAGGTTGGGGAAGGGCTGGGCCCGGTAGAACGACTGCATCGCCTCGAGATCGAGGAAGTCGAGCCCGGAGCTCTTGACCACGGCGACGTTCTTCACGCGCCCGTCCTCCGCCAGGGTCACCTCCAGCAGCGTGTACCGGTCCCGGCTCCCGTACATCTTCAGGGAGGGGTCGCGCTGGCGCAGCTCGCCCATGGGATTCCAGGTCATCCCAACGCCCTGCTTCACGCGGGTGAAGAAGCTCGCGTATTTCCACTCGCGGGTGTTCAGGTAGGTGCCTTCGCCCTCTTCGACCTCGCCGGTGCGAAGGTCGCTGGCGGCCGACCCTTCGAGCACCCCCAGCACCGCCATGGAGGGCGTCAGCGTCAGCACGCCCGGCCTACCGGCCTTGCCCTGCGAGGCATCCTCGGCGCTCCCGGGGATTCCGTCCTGCAGGCGCAGGCGGTTCGAGTTGCCCTTCACCTCGGCGGACTCGCGGCGATTGGAGACCTGTGGGCCGGGTCCCTCGCCTTCGGAGGATTCGACCTGGAGCGCGTCGCGTCCCTTCATGTCCGGGACCTCCAGCGCGAACTTCTTCTCGGTCGCGTCGCGCATCGGGCGGTCGTCGTTCCCCATGCCCTGGTTGCCGTCGCGTTGCGCCTGCTGGACATCGTCCATGCCGCTGCCCTGGTTGGGGGCGGTCGTGGTCCGCTTCGGCATCGGGTTGCGGAACACCGGCGAACGGTCCTTCGCGACGGTTTCCTTCTCGACCCGGTTCGAGGTCTCCGCTGCGTACTTTGCGTCCGGGGATTCCTCGTCGTTGCCCGGGGCTGTGACGACGTGCTTCCCGGGGGCCTCCTCCGGCTTCTCCTTCTTCGGCTCGGGCTTCTTCTGCTCGGGAACCTTCTTCTGGTTCTGCGCGAGTTGCTGCGAGTCCTCCGCCGGTTCGCTGGCGTCGTTCTGCGAGCTGGAGCTGGAGAGAGGCGCGCCGCGGTTCCGTGCCCACTCTGCGTCGCTGATCGGCCGCAGCGCGACCTGCACATCCTGACCGTCGGAAGGCGTTCGCTCCGGGAACAGCCAACCCAACCAGGCGAGCACCGCCACAGCACCGAAGAACAGGATGTGGACCGCGAGTGTGCCCACGAACGCCAGCAGGACCGGCGGAACCGGTCGGCGTCTTCGCCGCCAGCCTGGGTTCGGGGTCATCATCGAAGCCACGGCCCGGAATGATAGCGCCGCGCCGGCCCGCGGGCTGTGGGAACTGCACTTACGATGTCCTCAGGCAGCTCAAAGAGCAACCGGGCGGGCTCAATAGATGACCGAGACCTCGGCGCCGTTGAAGTAGTGGCGCAGGATTTCACGGTAATCCTGACCGTGTTCGGCACGTCCGATGGCGCCGGTCTGGCACATGCCGACGCCGTGGCCCCAGCCGCCGCCCTTGAACACCCATGCCGCGATGTCACCTTCCGGCCCCGGTTCGGTGGAGAGCTCGAACATCGCGCTGTTCAGCATCTTGAACCGCCGGCGGATGTTCAGCTCGCCCCTGATCTGGGTGGCGCCCTGTTCTCCGGAGAGGAGCAGCAGCCGCGCGCGTCCGGAGACGCCTCGCTCGGTGACGTTCATCGCCCTGATCGGACCCACGCCGAGGTCGGCGGTGAGGGCGTTGACCTCGGCGGCGGTGAAGCGGCGCTCCCAACGGAACTTCGAAGCCTGCGCGAACGAGGAGAGCCGGCAGGC
>JBAWAM010000028.1:0-10178 GCA_049589315.1 Myxococcaceae bacterium | reverse complement strand
ATCGGTCGACCGCGAGGCGATGCCCGCGACATGGGTTCCGTGTTCGCCGCCCTTCACGTCAGCATCGTTGTCGGCGAAATCCCAGCCACACACGTCGTCGACGAAGCCGTTCCCGTCGTCATCGATGCCGTTCCCACGTGTCTCCTTCGCGTTCGTCCAGAGCTTCCCCGCGAAGGCCGGGTGGGAGATCTCGAACCCGCTGTCCACCACCGCGATGGGCACCGTCGTCCCGCCGCCGACCGCCTCGGCCAGTCGGGAGAAGGTCGCATCTGTCTCGGTGATGTTTCCGGCGATGGCCCGGTCCTTCCAGAGCGCGCGCTCTTCAGCAGTCATCCCGGGCGGGTTCATCTGCGGGACCGTATAGCCGGCGGTGCTGAGGAAGGAACGCATCGAGGTCCGGACGTCTGCAGCGACCTCGAAGGCATCGACGTACGCGTCGAGAAGGGCACGCGCGTCGTCACTCGCCTTCTTCGGAGCTCCCTCCAGCGCCGGCGCGAGCTGCTCCTTCCACTCCGCTGAGGTGATTCGCTGATCGCTGGTGACCCGTGTGAGGACGTCGCGAATGCCGGTCATGGTCGGTTCTCCCGTCCGGATTGTCCCCGCGCCGGCCCGGGCAGTTGCGTAAAGCGTCGTTGCAGCCCGGCGCCAAAAACAAGAGCGCGGAGAGCTCTCGAAGCTCCCCGCGCCCATGCTACGTCGATTGAACGACCGAACGCGTTACGGCTGGATCTCGCGCACGCTCAGCCACTTGAAGTCGACGTCCGTGGCGCTGTCCCAGCGGAACACCGCGTTCGGACCGCCCCAGGTGATCGGCATCATGTCGTCGCTGGCGCCGCAGTGGGTGGCGCCGGCGCCGAAGTCGCCGGCGTCGACGTGCTCGTAGATCTTCGTCCAGCTCACCTTGTCGGCGTTGTCGTTCAGGTACGACTCCATCTTCACCGCGGGCTTGCCGTCGACGGTGATGTTGTACATGACGACCTTGAAGCCCACCCAGCGACCCTCGATCGACGAGGTGATGCTGGGCTTGTCGGTGTAGTCGTAGCTGACGTGCCAGCTCTCCTTCGCGAAGCTCGTGCGGCCGTCGAAGTAGAGGTCGCCCTTGTACGCGGAGCCCTCGCAGCCCGAGTTGCCGTCGGTGTGCCGTCCCCCGCGCGCGTACCAGGCGAAGTTGTCATCGGCGGCGTCCGTGGCGTTCACCTTCACGAACCCGGTGATCTCCACGTCGCGCCAGTCGTTGGGCGACTGCATGTAGCCCTTCGCCGCGAGCTCGTCGCGGTTGTAGGTGCTGATGGCGCTCGGCTGATAGCCGCTGGTGGTGTAGACGGTCATACGGACCTGCGTCTCCTGCATCTTCCAGGAGCCGTCGGAATTCTGGGTGATCGGCTCCTGCGGATTGAAGCGCGGATCGTTCAGCGCGTCGTCCTTGAGGAACCACTCCTCGCCATTCGCGCGGGTCGGATACATCTTCGTCACGCCGAACACGTCGAGTGCCGATCCAGTGGGCTGCTCGCCGGGCTCGGGTTCAGGTTCGGGCTCGGGATTCTGCTCGCCGGGCTCGGGCTCAGGTTCGGGATCAGGATTCTGCTCACCAGGCTCGGGCTCTGGCTTGGAGTCGCCGGGCTGGTTGGTGTCCCCGGAGCCGGTCTGGTCCGAGGGCTTGTTGGTATCAGAGGGGGCTGCCGGCGGCTGGCCTTCGTCATTACCTTGCACGTCACAACCAGCGGCGAGCGCGAACAAGGCGATGCAGGTGGACGTCAGGATGTGCTGTCGAATCAACGGTGCCTCTTCAATGGGCCGTGAGAGTGGCGAGGCACGCCGCCGCTGCCGTCGTGACGGCGCTACGTCGACGAAGATCCCGCCACGCCTGTGAACGCCTCCGGCCCGGATGAGGGCTTCAGTGCGTCACGAGGCGCCTGGCTGGTTCTCGTGGCCCGGTGGGTTGATGCAGCCGGGACGAGCGCGTTGAATCACGTCGTGAGATCATCACCTACATGCGCACAGACAGGTGCCCGGGTGGCAGCACGCCCTGCCGAAGGCGCACGTGTCGCAACATGGGTGCGAAGCAGCGTCATTTCTTGATTGAGCGCAATCTGTAACATCCGACGACACCGTCGCTTGCCGATGGGACAGGAGGTGTCGATCAAACGGTGGCGCGCGCGCTGGTGGAGCGGGCGAGCCGCTCAGGTCCTCGCACGGCGCGACTTCCTCGCGGGCGCAGCGGCCTCGACGAGCGCGAGCTTCTGCGCGCGGCTCAGCTTCTTCAACGCCGCTTCCCGCTTGAGCGCGGCGCTGCGATCTGCGGCGGGCTCGTGGAAGACCAGCTTCACCGGGAGGCGCGATCGCGTGTACGCAGCGCCCTTCCCGCAGGCGTGTCGCTCCACCCTGCGGGTGAGGTCGTTCGTGGCGCCGGTGTACAGACTCCCGTCACCACAGCGCAGCATGTAGACGGCCCACCCGTCGGGGGGCTTCGGCTTCGGCACGCGCGCAGTCTACCGTGCGCGCCGAGTCCCACGACTCAGGCGTCGTTCCACGCGGAGAACCCGCTGCGGGCGAGGAGGTTGTCCACCGACTCCTGGTCCGCGCGTCGGATCATATCGGAAGCGGTGATGACCCCGACGACGATGCCGTCCATCACGACGGGCAGCTCGGTCACCCCGTACTCGCGCATCCTGTGCGCTGCCTCGCGAAGGGTTGCGTCCGGGTTGATGATCACCTCGCAGGGCCGCATGACCGCCTCCACCGTGGCGTCGATCCCGGAGCGGAGCGCCTCGCGGACGTCGCTCTCCCGGAGCATGCCCACCATCGGCCCCTCGTCCGATATGACCGGAAGCTGCCGGATGTTCCGACCCGTCATCAGGGCCAGCGCGTCCGAGAGCGACGCGTGGACCGGGACGTAGACGGCTGGCGTGGACATCACCTCGAGCACCTTGCAGCGGTAGAACATGCGATGACTCCTCTGGGTCACCCGCTACCGCTGCAAGACCTCTGCCGGGGTCGAAGGGGCACCCGCTGCAAGCCCAGCCCTGCGAGACGGGCCTGATTGCCCGCACATGGCCACCGGCGTTCCCTCTCGGGGACCTCGCCGTGAGCGCTCGCCCGGTGGGCGACCTCGAGCGATCGCGCGTCACCGGCCAGGCAACGACTGCCGTCACGATGCGATCTGCACGCGGAAGCGCCTGCGCCCGAACGCGTCGGAGAGCTGGCTGAAGCGGCCGGGGAGCGGCTCCTTGCACTCCGGGCAGGCACCCTCGGGCGTCAGCCGGTAGGCGAGGAGCTCGTACCAGTCGCGGCGAATGAGCTCGGCGCCGCAACCCGCGCAGGAGGTGGTGCCGCCTTCGATGTCGTGCACGTTGCCCGTGTAGACATGCCGGAGCCCGGCCGCTCGGGCGATCCGACGCGCGCGCTGCAGGGTGGAGGCTGGCGTGGGTGGGACATCGACCAGCTTGTAGTCGGGATGGAACGCGCTGAAGTGCAGCGGCACGTCCGGCCCGAGATTCGCCATCACCCACTCGGAGAGCTCGGTGATCTCCCGCTCCGAGTCGTTGTGCCCGGGGATGAGCAGCGTGGTGATCTCGAACCACACGTTCGTCTCGTGCTCGAGATATCGGAGCGTTTCCAGCACCGGCCCGAGGTGCGCGAAGGTGATGCGCTTGTAGAAGTCCTCGGTGAACGCCTTCAGGTCCACGTTGGCGGCGTCCATCTTCGCGTAGAACTCGCGGCGGGGCGCGTCGTGCATGTACCCGGCGGTGACCGCCACGGTCTGGATCCCGACCTCGCGACACGCGTCGGCCACGTCCATCGCGTACTCGGCGAAGATCACCGGGTCGTTGTAGGTGAACGCCACGCTGCGACAGTCGAGCTGCTTCGCCCGAACTGCGATCGCCTCCGGCTTCGCCAGATCCTGAAGCCGATCGAAGTCGCGCGCCTTCGAGATGTCCCAGTTCTGGCAGAAGCGACACCCGAGGTTGCATCCTGCGGTGCCGAACGAGAGCACCCGCGTCCCCGGGTAGAAGTGGTTGAGCGGCTTCTTCTCGATCGGGTCCACCATGAACCCCGAGGAGCGGCCCCACGTGGTGAGGACCATCTGGTCGCCTTCCCGCTTGCGGACGAAGCAGAAGCCGCGCTGCCCTTCGTGCAGGCGGCAGTCGCGAGGACAGAGATCGCACTGGATGCGACCGTCCTCGAGCGCGTGCCACCAGCGGCCAGGATGTGGGGTGTCGGTGCTCATGCGGTGCCTCCCTCCTCGGGAGCAAACGCACCGCGCCGAGCGTCACTTCCTGCAGGCTCGGAGAGGGGACAGGCTCCTTTTGTCACGCGCCGTGAGAAATGGAGCCTGTCCCCTTTTGCGGTATGACCACGCGCATGTCGCACAACCGCTCGAACCATCGCGTCCCGTTCGCTGCCCTGGCACTCCTGACGCTCGCAGCCTGCGGCGGAGAGGTCTCGTCGAACGAGCAGGCCCGTCGCGCGTACCTCGGCCTCGACACGTCGATCGAGAAGGCGCTGCAGCTGGGCTTCGCCGGCTTCAACGCCGCGTCCAGCGCCAACATCCCCGAGCAGCGCGCGCCGGGAAACTCGACCGGCCAGCTCACCATCACCGGCCAGGTCGATCAGGGCAGCTCGGACAACAAGGGCATGCGCCTCCGCGTCGGGATGACCGACTACTCGGATGGCCCGATCACCCTCGAGGACGAAAAGTCGATCGTCGTCACCTACGACACCGCCGAAGACGTCGCGGCCCGGCCCGCGCTCGACCTGTCCATGAAGGACCTCCCGAACGGGACGTTCAGCGGGACGCTGGTGGGCGACTTCGACATGACCGGCGACCTAAAGGACAAGGTCAACCTGAACCTCACCCTCACCGGAGAGCTCGAGGACGACGGCACCGGCAAAGTCCGCCGGAAGACGGGATCCACCACGGTGGTCGGAACCGCGACGTCGGGGAGCAGCGGGACCTGGCAAGTCGACGTTAAACTCTGACCTCGTGAAACCTTCGTCGCGCTCCGCACCGCTCCGGATGGCCGCCGCGCTTGCGCGCAGCCTCCCGTTGATGGGCGCGCCGAACCTGCTGCTGTCGTTCCAACCCGACGAGGTCTACCGCGCGCCCACCGATGACGGCGCCGCGATCGCGCTCGGGCGCTATCACCCGCGCGGGCCACGCCGCTTCGACGAGCCGGTGCTGCTCTGCCACGGCATGGGCGCGAACCGGTTCCACCTCGACTTCGACGAGCACTACTCGCTCGCCCGGCACCTGGCGCGACGCGGGTTCGAAGCGTGGGTGCTGGAGCTCCGCGGACGCGGGCTCGCCGGCACACCGGTGGATGCGACCTTCGACGACGAGGCCCAGCACGACGTGAGCGCGGCGCTTCGCGTGGTGCGCGCCACCGGCGCAGACAAGGCGCTCTGGGTCGGTCACTCCAAGGGCGGCCTGCTCGCGTGGGCACACCTTGCGAGGAACCCGGACGCGCCGATCGCCGCTGTGGCGGCGCTGGGGAGCCCGGTGGTGTTCGACGTGCAGCCCGCGCTGCGTTACCTGTTGAAATCCACCGCCTCGCGGCTGCGGCTGAAGTCCATCCCCCTCGCAAAGACCTCGGCGTTCGCCCTGCTCAGCGCATCGCCCGGTCCGTTCGGCCACTACATCCTGCTCGAGGAGAACACGGACCCGGAGGTCACGCGCCGGATGGTCGCCAACGTCACCGCGGACATCCCCGGCGGTGTGGCGCGCCAGTTCGCCCGCTGGATGGCGACCGGGAGATGGGACGGAGAGGACGGGTTCGACTACGCCCGGGGCCTGTCCGGCGTGCGGGCGCCCTCGCTGCTCCTGGCGGGCGCGAAGGATCTGATCGCCCCGCCCTCCACCGTGTCTCCAGCCTTGAAGCTCCTCGGGGGGCCGACCGAGCTGGTGGTCGCGGGCCGAGCGTACGGGTTCGTCGCAGACTACGGCCACGCCGATCTCCCGCTCGGTCGGCGGTCCCCCGAGGAGATCTTCCCGGTGGTGACCCGCTTCCTCGAAGCCCACGGCACCCCCTGCGCCGGCTGAGCGCTTCTGCGTGCAGGCCTCCGGGTCGACCGCTATCAAGGGGCGATGAAAGTCGAGATCTGGTCGGACGTGGTGTGCCCCTGGTGCTACATCGGCAAGCGCCGGTTCGAGACCGCGCTGTCGAAGTTCCCCCAGCGGGACCAGGTAGAGGTCGTCTACCGCAGCTTCGAGCTCGATCCCGGGTCGCCCGTGGGCGGGACCCAGAGCGTGGTCGAGTCGCTCGCCGAGAAGTACGGCGGCGGCGTCGACAACGCCCGGCGGATGTTGGCCCGCGTCAGCGAGGTCGCTGCACAGGACGGGCTCGAGTACCACCTCGACAAGTCCCGCTCGGAGAACACGTTCGACGCGCACCGCCTGCTGCACTTCGCCCGCACCCGGGGTCTGCAGAAGGAGCTGAAGGAGCGCCTGATGAAGGCGTACTTCACGGAAGGTCGCTCGATCAGCGTCCGCGAGGAGCTCGTGGCGGTCGCCGCCGAGGTCGGGCTGGATGCGGACGAGGTCCGGGCGGTGCTCGCCGACGAGCAGCGCTTCGCCAACGACGTCCGCCAGGACGTGCGCACCGCGCAGTCGCTGGGCGTTCGCGGGGTCCCGTTCTTCGTGCTCGAAGGCAAGTACGGCATCTCCGGCGCCCAGCCGCTGGAGGTGTTCGAGCAGGCCCTCCAGCGCGCGTGGCAGGAGGCTTCGCCGCTCCAGGTCGTCGCCTCCGGCGAGGCCTGCGACGACACCGGCTGCGACGTCCCGAAACGCTAGGAGCGACGGAATTCACCGCTCCCGGTGCAAAAAGTAGCCTGTCCCCTCGTCGCCCATGCAACTGTCGTGACGGTTTCGCGATAATCTGCGAGCAGCCCACCGTGCATGGGGGACATCCAGTTGCCGCAGATCAACAATCTTCCGCCCTCGTTTCACCCCCTGGCCCAGCGGATCGACGCTGACTCACGTGTCGGAGGGAAGGCGAACGACGGGCAGATCCACGCTGCCGAGGTGCAGAAGGCCCGCGAGCTGGGCGTGTTCTCCACGTCGGAGATGACCCAGGTCGCCGCGCTGGAGCAGGCCCTCAAGGCGCTCTCCGGTGGCCCGACGCCCCACGTTCCGGTCGGAACGGACTACTCGCCGTGGGACCTGCAGACGCCGGAGACCGCCGGAGCGGCCCATACCCAGGTGATCGAGCTGGGCGGCGCCTGGCTCGAGCCGGGCAAGCCGGTGGTGCTGGAGGGGGTCGCGCGCGACCGCCCCATCGCCTTCGTGCAGGTCGACACTGCCAGCGGCGCCCCTGTCGATGTGCGCGTGGGCCGGGAGCTCCAGAAGGACGGCGCGTCCGCTTCGGCGTGGGGCTTCGACCAGCCTGTGCTCGGCGAGGTGTCCCTCCTCGGCTACGGCAGCCAGGTGAACCGGGTCACCGTGCACTACGCCGAGGCCTCGGCGCAGGGGAACTCGGACTACTACTCCATCCCGATCGGGAAGGACGGCATCAAGCACGGTCAGGCGATGGAGCTCCCCATCCCCCCGCATCGCCAGGGGCGGGAGATCCAGAACATCGACGTGTCCTTCCACGCGCCGCTGCGCGACTTCGACAAGGCGAAGAAGTGGGAGAACAAGCCGACGTACTGCACCTGGTACACGGACGACACCCACCTCATGCGGAAGTTCGTCGACCCGAACGCGGACAACGGCAACTCCGCGGAGATCGACAACATCCACCCGCACAACGCGGACGACGCCGGGGTGCTGGCGAAGGCCGGCAAGACCGTGAGGATCGTCGCGGAGAACGGGAAGATCCCCGCGGACGAGAACGCGATGACGGTGCAGTGGGTCCGGGTCACCTACAAGCCGCAGAGCGCGGAGATCAAGAGCTTCAACTTCAAGGGCGCCCCGCTTCCGAACCAGGAGTGGGAGGGGAAGTGGGTCTCGGCCGGCCAGACGCTCGCGCTGGACGTCGATCCGAACCGGAAGATCAGCCGCGTCGAAATCCAGTGGTCCGACAAGCCGGACAACGTCGGCTACAACGAGCCGGGAAAGTGGGCGGAGGGCTCGGTCCTCCTCGACGGGAAGCCGGTGGGCAAGGAGCACGAGCACGTCGGCAGCCCGGAGTGGCAGTTCTTCGACAACCTCAAAGGCATCCAGGGGCAGAAGCTGGAGATCAGGGCCGAGCTCTGCCCGATCAAGGTCTTCGAGGTGAAGGTCCATTACGAGGGCTGAGTCGCGATGAACGTCAAAGGTCCGCCCCCAACCGGTCCGTCCAGGACCCGCTCCACCGAGAAGAAGAAGGTCACGCCCTCGAAGCCCGAGGCGCAGGACGTGTCCGACCTCAACGCCGTCGATCAGGGCCTCGATGGGTACCACCTCGACAAGTTCCAGGGCCACGGACAGGGCGGCCAATCCTCGGGCCAGGGCCAGCAGAATGCGTGGCAGCCCATCCTGCCGGGGAGCCCGCCGCCGGGCGCGTACGGGACCTCGTTGGGGAGCTCGAACGCGCTCTCCATCACCGACGTGACCGATCTGCCGAAGGCCGGCTCGGTGACCTCGAACGTCCAGAGCAGCCTCCCGCTCGACGCCCTCACGGAAGTGGGCAAGACCCCGAGCGGAGCGGTCTTCCACCTCGACTCGTCGCTTGCCGCCGCGATGGAGGTGAAGGTCCGGCAGATCGTCACGCCGACGATGGGGCCTGCCACCGAGCTCAACGCGCGACTGACACACGCCGAGTCGATGGAGCTGGCGAACCGGCTCGCCGCAATGCCTGACGTCGCGCAGACCGCGTTTCAGATCGAGAAGGCCGACTTCGACGGCCAGGCCACCGCGATGGAGGCGTCCGAGGCCTACGTGCCGAACACGGGCTCGGGCTGGCCGGCGCAGCCGCTCAAGGCGCACCGGGTAGAGAGCGAACGGAAGTTCGTCGCCGACTACGTGCCCTCGACCGGGAACCCCCAGGCGTATCGCGACCGCCTCCGGATCCGCGCCTTCGGGAGCAATGATGCCGAGCGCAAGGCAAACCTCGAGCTCGCCCTCTCGAAGCTGGGCTTGAACGAGCTGGTGGCGGACGCGGATCCGCTCCAGACGCAGCGGCTGGTCCGGCTGAGCATGCTCCGGATGGTCGCGCCCGAGCCGGCGGAGCAGCTCGGGCTGCGTCTGAAGGATGTTTCGCTGAGCGAGCTGGACGCGGCGCTTGCGCAGCATGGGGTCGGCCCGGAGCGGCTCGCGCAGCTGAAGATCGAAGAGGTGTTCCCGGGCCACATGGCGGTGGTGGATCCCTCGCTCGGGAAGGCCTACGCGGAGAAGGGCATCCGCGCGCTCATGGTCGGCGTCCGCAGCCTGGATTCGGTCACGCGCATCCTGACCAGCGACGGACTGATGAGCTCCATCGAGCGCTACGGGCGCGGCCTGCACAGGCCCGGCGCGTCGCTGGCGTCTGACGAGGCTACAGGAGGCGCCGAGTTCGCCTTCGTCCGAATGGTGACGCCGAGCGCGATGAGCGGCGCCGCGAGCATCAGCAACAGCTACGCCGCAGGCATGGTGCAGCTCCTCTCGGTGGGAGAGCCCATGCAAGCGCAACTCTCCCGCACCGATTGGCACGCGTATCCGTTCGACAGCTTCGGCATCTCCATCGGGAAGTGGCAGGCGGACTCGGATTCCGCCCTGGAGCTGCAGTACAACACGTACGCGTGCAAGTTCACCTCCCGCCCGGTCCTCGACGACCTGGTCGCGCAGGTGAATGGGGACGTCTCCCCTCCCGAGACGTGGAGCGGCGGCGGCTTCCAGACCGCGAACGAGGCCTGCTTCAAGGCAGGTGTTCCGGCGCGCGCGTTCACCCACGCGGTGGTCGCGGATGAAGCGACGCGAGCGCTGCTCGTCCAGCTGCTCGAGGAGAACGGGCTGACCCGGATCGGGGGCAAGCCCCTCGAGCAAGCGGTGATCGTGGCCGAGGATTGGAAGCAGGTCGGTGATCAGCTCGGATTGAGCAACTAGCGGAGGACGGCGTGGCGACTGGACCTGGTCTGGACAAGGACGCGGTGTACTGGATCGAGGACCCCGAGGGGCGCTTCTTCCCGGAGATCGCCGGCGACGTGGAGTACCGGGAGGCAACCCGGGAGCTCTGCTACTACGACACCCAGCGCCCGCATGTGATGCAGGCGGAGTTCAAGGG
>JBAWAM010000027.1:0-12572 GCA_049589315.1 Myxococcaceae bacterium | reverse complement strand
GCTGCAATGGTAGGCAGTGTGGCTCTGACGGCTGCGGCGGCACCTGCGGCAGCTGTGGCGTCGGCCAGTCCTGCTCGGGAGGTCAGTGCATCAACGTTCCGTGCAGCCCGTCTGCGCAGACCGGGTGTTCCTCGGGACAGCGCTGCGTTTGGAGCGGTTCTGCCGCGGTTTGCACCTCGGTCGGTCCGGGCACCCGCGGCGCCTCCTGCTTCTCCGAGAACTGTGGGGCGGGCCTCGGGTGTGACGCCACCACCGACATCTGTCGGAGGTACTGCTCTAGGGATTCGGACTGCGGCTTCGGAGCACGCTGCGCACTGGAGCTGTCGGGCACCAGCTCGGTCAAGATGTGCACGGAGGCCTGCGACCCGACCTTCAGTCCCAGCGGTTGTCCCAGCGGTCTGGGATGCACCGTCGTCGCGACCGGTCTGGTGTCGGAGGCGACCGACTGCCGCGACATGGGGACTGGCACGAGCGGGAGTTCATGCTCGCAGGCGGACGACTGCTTCAGTGGGTACACCTGCGCCGGTGGGAGCTGCCGCAAGCTCTGCGAGCTGAACTCCTCGTGCTCCACCGGCGCGTGTCAGCGCGTCACGGGCTGGAACACCTGGGGGGTATGTCCGCGCTAGCACTTGAGCCAACCCTCACGAGAGGTCACAGTAGGTCCATGCCCTCCGTGCCATGGTGGATCGAGCGGGTCGATCGGCTGCTCGCTCCGACAGACCTGGGCGGTCTGGGAGCGGGTGCGCTCTGGCATCTCTCCGAGCGCCTGCAGTTCATCCACGAGAACGTCGAGCCCGCGCTGCTGGAACAGGATTTCGAGTCACTGCCGGACTGCCGGACGACCTGGTCGACGTTCCTCCGCCGGGAATCCGACGTGCTCGTCGCGTTGCGCGAGGTCGTCGGGCGAATCGCAGCTTCACTGCGTCGGGGCGAGCTCGACGCCGATGCGTTTCGCTCGATCTGGCAGCGGCTCGGCTTCCTTGTGAATGCAGAAGGCGGCGGGACTCCCGCGGACGATTACCTCGACGCCGTCTCGCAGGTGCCACGGATTACGCTCGGCGAAGCCCGACCGCCCTCCGGGATGTTGAACATGGCCTCACGGGCGGAGCGGATCGCGGACTTCATCGAGGTGACCCGGCCGGGCATCGACGATTCGATCGTCGACATCGGCTCGGGCAACGGGAAGTTCGCGCTCACGGTAGCGGCCAGCACATCCTCCCGGGTGCGGGGCATCGAGTACGGCGGGACCTACGTCGCCGCGGCGAGAGCGTCCGCCGCATTCCTGGGGACCTCGAAGCTCGATTTCATCCATGCCGACGTGAGGGACGTCGACCTCTCCATGGGCAACATCTTCTACCTGTACCACCCGTTTCAGGGGGAGGTGGCGCTGTCGGTGGCGCGAGCGCTCGGTCGACTCGGACGAGAGAGGGCGATCACCGTGTACCTGCTCGGGCCCACGTCGGGCTTCGGTGAGCACTTTCTCCATGAAGTGGAGGACGGGGCTCTGTCGCTTTCGGAGCGACGAGGCGAATTCTCCCAGGTGCTCGTTCTCCGGAGCCCGTGAACCTCGCGTTCGTGGTCGCGTGACGTCAGTTGCAGCCGCCCAGCCCAGGGGTTCGCATCGGACGAGCGAGTCTGGCAGCATCGCCGCGAGTGAACGCGAAGTTCGTCGTCCTGTCCTGGTGCCTCCTTCTCGCCGCTCCAGCGGGCGCGACGGGGCGTCTCCTCGTGAGCCCGGAGGCCAATGCATCAGGTTCGTGCGCTCCCGCTGAAGCGTTTGCCGAAGAGCTGCGGCGGGTGCTTCCGCAAGTCGAGGTCGTCGTCGACGGCGCCGCTTCGGGCGAGGACCAGCGGGTTCGTCTGCTCCGGACAGAGACTGGATGGAGAGTCGAGGTCCAGCGCGCAGACACATCGGTCGCGCTCAGCCGCGACATCGAGGGGTCGGCCGACAGCTGTGAAACGGTGGCTTCGACCGCCTCGCTGATCGTCGAACGCCACCTCCTGGACGTGGACTGGCCCGGAACCCGGGTGGAGTTCGCGCCACCCGCTCAGGTGTCGGCTCCTGCCCCCCTGTCTCGGGCTGAATCGTCAGCTCCGGCGCCACCGCCTTCGCCTCCTTCGCTGCTGCAAACAGTGACCGTCAGCATCGGTCCCGGAGTTCGCGTCACGACGCCGACGGGCGTGTCGGCGACCGGCGCGCTGGAGGTTGCGGCCAGACTGAGGCCCCGCTGGCGCCTGACGCTGACCGTTTTGATGTCGCAGACCACCGAGGCTGCTGTGGTGGTGGACGAACGTGAGCGCGGCGTGCTCAGCGGCCTCCCCGCCTCCGTCCTCGGAGGTGCGGGGTTGTGCACGGGCTCTCCGGACGGCTTTTCGTTGTGCGGGGGCGGCAGCGCGGGTGCGACGGCGCTCTTCACGAGCGTGGAGGGGCAGCTCTACCGAAAGACGAGCGCGACGCTGTGGCTTCCCGCCGCAGCGCTTTGGGCGCACGCCGCCCAGCCCATGGGGCCACTGGAGCTTTCCGTGACGCTTCGGGTGCTCGCGCCGCTGGGAGTGGCTTCAGTGACCGTCGAAGGGACCTCCTCCGAGCTGGGGATGGCTCCGGTGGAAGCCAGTGCGGTGGCGGCGGTGGGGTGGCGTTTCTTTTGAAGGTCTTCGCCGGTCCGGACATTCAGCACCGCAGAGGAGTGGAACGCTGTCCATGGAGGTGCTGACCCTCTCGAACGACGAGGACGCGGAGCTCGTGGCCCGATGCCGGGCACGGGAGGAGTCTGCGTGGAAGGCGCTGCACGACGCCCACTTCAGCTTCGTGTGGCGCGTCGCACACCGGCTGGGCACGCCCCCGGACGAGTTGGAGGACGTGTGCCAGGAGACCTTCCTCGTGGTGTTCCAGAAGATCGACCAGTTCCACCACGGTCAGTTCTCGACCTGGCTGTACCGGATCACCGCCAACATCGTCTCTGGCCGACATCGACGGCGGCGGGTGAAGCGCGCCCTGGAGGCGCTGCTCGGCAGCGGCCCGGAGCCGTCCCGAGAACGTACGGCGCAACAGCTGATCGAAGCTCGCGAGTCGGAGCTCCAGGTGGCGCAGGTGCTCGAAGCGCTCTCTCCGAAGAAGCGCGAGGTCTTCGCGCTGTTCGAGCTGGAAGGGCTGTCCGGTGAGGAGATCGCGCGCATGGTGGGATGCGGCGTGGCCACGGTGTGGACCCGCCTGCACCACGCGCGGAAGGACTTCGAGCGAATCGCGCGAAAACGGGGAGTGGTCCCATGAGTGACTCGAACCAGCTTCCTCCCTCGCGACTGGTCGAGGATCCATCGAGGCCCGCCCTGAAGCAGCTGCTCGGCGGCGTGACCGTTCCGGCCCCTCCTCCCGGCGCCCGCGAGCGTTCGTGGTCGAGGCTCACCGAGCAACGCGCCCACCGTCCGCCGATGAAGGCGTTGGCGCTCGGCGCAGCGCTCGGCGCCTGTGCGGCGGTCGTGGTTCTGTCCACGCTGCGCCCCGACGTCGGCCTGCCCGCCGCGACGATCGCGACGCGAACACCGATGCCCCCGGTCAGCGGCGAGGTGACGTGGCTCCGTCCGGATGCCGCACCTGACGAGGTCTGGGGCGCAGCCACGGTCATCCAGGGTGCATGGGTGAAGACGGGAGCGGCAATGCGGGCCACCGTTCGCTTTCCCGGGAGTGTGCTGGAGCTGGAGGAGCACACGTCGCTGAGGGTGTCGCGACTCGAGGCGGGCGTTGCAGAGGTGGTGCTCGAGTCCGGCTCGCTGATGGCGAAGAGGCAGTCCGGGGTGGAGCAGCGTTTGACCGTTCGCAGCCGCGACGCGTTCGTAGAGGGCGCCTCGTTCGCGGTGAAGGTGGCGGCGGACGGGACTCAAATGACGGTGCAGTCGTTCGAAGGATCGACGGTGGTGCGCGAAGGGGGCAGGACGATGACTGTGGAGAAGGGCGCCGTCTGGCCCGCCCAGGAATCGAAGCCGCAGAAGCCGCAGAAAATCGCCCTCATGGTTCCGCGTTCGAATGCTGCATCGCAGGAAGCGCAGCCTGACGCGCCCGATCCTGAGTCCCCGCCACAGGATGCAGCGCTCTGGTCAGCCGCGTCGTCGGCGATCCGCGAGGGACGCATTCAGGACGCCATCGCCCCACTCCAGAGCCTCGCAGGCGGTGAAGGCGCGTACGCCGGACTTGCGCTGTACGAGCTCGGGCGGGTGCGGGCACGGCACCTGGGGGATCCTGCCGGCGCGAAGGAGGCTTTCTCGCAGTACCGGGAACGAATGCCGGCCGGACCCTTGCGGACCGAGGTCGACGTGAGCCTCGCGGAGCTCCTGCTCGGACAAGGCGCGTTCGACGAAGCACAGGTCATCATCGACGACCTGCTCGACAACGACACTGCCTCCGCGCGCCAACCGGAGCTGCGTCTGCTTCGCGCGCACGTGTGGCGGGAACGCGGGGATTTCGAAGCTGCGTCCGCCGAGTATCTCGCGCTGGGGCAGTCGGCCGGGCGAATCGGCGCGGACGCGCTGTACTACGGCGCGTTCTGCGAGCAGAAGCTCGGCAGGTGGGACTCAGCGCGGAGCCTTCTGGAGGCATACGTGTCGCGCTTCCCGGGAGGCCGTTTCGAAGAAGAAGCGAAGAGGGCCCTCGAACTCTTTGAAGGTGTTCCGGCCAACGGACATTCACGCCCACACGATTCAAAGGAGAGCCCATGACCACCGTTCGCAATGTCCTGCTGGCCGCAGGCGCCATCGTCACCGCGATCAGCTGCTATTCGCCGCCCACCGAGGTCGCATCTCGGTACGTCAAGTCCGTGGCGCTGACCGTGAGCCAGGGTGGCACCATCACCGTCTCCCGTGAAGAGAGTGAGGAGCTCGCCGGGCTCACCCTGGAGATCCCGCCGGGAGCGCTCTCGTCGGATGAGGAGATCACCATTCAGATCGGGGAGCTTCCGATCACTCCCCAAGGCGCCAACTCCGCGGGTCCGGTGGTCATCCTCGAGCCCTCGGGGTTGCTGTTCAAGACGCCGGCGCGACTCACGTTGCCCTACTCCCTGCCGCAGGGACGCGACGCCGAGAGCCTGTTCGTGCAGGTCGAAGAGGAAGACGGGCTTCGGTTCGTGGTGCCACAGAGCGCCCTGTCGCTCGGCCTCGCGAGCAACATCGTTTCGTTCGAGATCAATGGGTTCACGTCTTTCCAGAGCTGCAGCAGCACCGCCTCGGCGTGCAACACCGACGAGGATTGCGGCCACGGCGAGAGGTGCGCTCAGAGCTACTGCCAGGGTACGGCCGACAGTGACGGCGGACACTGGGACCCGGACGGGGGCGGCATCGACGGCGGCTTCTACTCCGACGGCGGCAGCTACAGCCACGATGGTGGCGGCTACAGCCACGACGGTGGCAGCTACGACTTCGACGGTGGCAGCTACGACTACGACGGTGGCAGCTACGACTACGACGGTGGCGGCTACGAGCACGACGGTGGCAGCTACGACCACGACGGTGGCAGCTACGACCACGATGGTGGCAGCTACGACCACGATGGTGGCGGCTACGAGCACGACGGTGGCGGCTACGACTACGACGCCGGCAACTAGTACCTCGGAGACGCCGGCGGTTGAGCACACGCCCGAGCGCAATGCGATCAGGCCCACCGACGACCAGGTTCCGCCGCTGATCGCGCCCATGCGCGCAGCGACAACCGTCTGCAAGGACATCCACGAGCGTGGACCGATCTGTGCGAACAGCCGCAGCTCGAAGCGCCTGAAACCCGCGCCCCGGAACCCGAGTCCTTGCGTAAGCACCCGGATTTGCTCGCGCTGATCCTAGGCAGGCCGCGGCGAGGCGACGAACGCGAAACTGATCAGAGATCTGACCAGTTTTGCGGGCCCTCGCCCCGGGCGAGCACCTCCGCGGAGAAGGTGCGAACGAAGATGGGACGCGCCTACCAAGCCTGGCAGGTGCCGCGGCAGCTGCGGTACCAGCGGTGCGCGACTCGCTCCACTCCCGCTCCCGCCGAGCGGGTCGAGCACCACCACTCCACAGGCGTGAACCTTGCTCGAGAATCACAGGGCACACGAAGCACCGACGACTCGTCGCGACCTATTGACGTGTTGTCCGGAGAAGTGGCTCCTGCAACTCAGAGAGAGTCCCTCCGCCTCGCGGGGCCGAGGGCTCGCGCGCACAGTTCTTCACGCGTGACGGCCAGCTCGTTGCATGCTCGGCAACGGAGCTACCCCATGTCTGCTATCCCCGTTCTCGTTGGCGTCGGTCAATTCACCGAGAGACTCGAGCACAAGGATTACAAGGGCCTATCGCCCGTCGAGCTCGCAGCCGAGGCCGCACGACAGGCGATCGCCGATAGCGGCGCGCCCGGAATCGCGGAGGCGATCGACGTCATCGCGACCACGCGCACCTTCGAGGATTCGGGGCCGGGTCCTGCCCCCTTCGGCAAGAGCAACAACTTCCCCCGTTCCATCGCAAAGCGGCTCGGCGTCACACCTGCGATGGCCTGGTGGGAGAAGGCCGGCGGCGATTCGCCGCAGCACCTCGTGAACACGTTTGCGGAGAAGCTCGCGCGAGGTGAGGCACGCGCGGTGTTGCTGGCCGGGGCGGAGGCGATCTCCACGGTGCGTCACCTGCGCGCCGAGAAGCAGTCGCGCCAGTGGGCGGAGGCGATCGAGGGACAGGTCGACGATCAGGGTTGGGGCATGAAGGGGCTTTTCACCCGCGACCTGGCGACGCACAGGCTCATGACCGCGCCTCCCGTGTATGCGTTGTGCGAGAACGCGCGTCGCGCGCGGTTGGGCCAGTCTCGCCAGCAATACGCATTGAGCATGGGCGAGCTCTTCGCTCCCTTTACGAAGGTCGCCTCGGCCAACCCGTACAGCGCGTCTGCGCAGACGCCTGCTTCCGCCGAACAGCTCGCCACGCTCGGCGAGCGCAACCGCATGATCGCGGACCCATACCCGCTGAAGCTCGTCTCGCGGGATCAGGTGAACCAGGGCGCAGCCGTGTTGCTCACCACCGACGAGCAGGCGCGGGCGCTCGGCATCCCCGAGTCGAAGTGGGTCTACCTGCATGGGTACGCGGAGCTCAATGAGCGCGACCTGTTGCAGCGCGCGGACCTCGGCGCGTACCCGGCGGCGGTGAAGGCGAGCCGGGCCGCGCTCGGTGCCGCCGGCATCGGCGTGAACGACGTCGCCTTCTTCGACTTCTACAGCTGCTTCCCGATTGCGGTGTCGAGCGTCGCGATCGACGGGCTGGGGCTGTCGGCGGACGATCCGCGCGGGCTGACGGTCACCGGCGGACTCCCGTACTTCGGGGGACCCGGCAACAACTACTCGATGCACGCGATCGCCGCGATGACGGAGAAGCTTCGCCGGCGCCCGGGAAGCTACGGCTTTGTCGGCGCCAACGGCGGGTTCCTCTCCAAGTACGCGGCGGGCGTGTATTCGACGAAGCCGGCCCCCTGGAAGACCTGCGACAGCGCTCCGCTCCAGCAGCGGCTCGACGCCGTGTCCGCACCGGCGCGCGCGGCGAATCCTTCCGGGTGGGCAACGGTCGAGACGTACACGGTCGTCTACTCGAAGGGAGAGCCCGCGTATGTCGCGGTGATCGCGCGACTCGAGAACGGGGCGCGCTTCATCGCGAACACCTTCGACGGCGACACCGAGACGGTGGGCGAGTTCCTTTCCGACGACCCGATCGGCCGGCGAATCTGCGTCAGCTCGCTCCCGGCGGGCAACCGCGTGACCTTCACCGAGGAGCGCATGCGCGCGCTCCATCCGCCGCGCGAGCCCCGCCTGCGTCCCTCCTATGAGTTCTGCAAGGTCGCGCGCGACGGACACCTGCTCGGGGTGACGATCAACCGCCCCGAGGCGCGCAACGCCCTTCATCCGCCCGCGAACGAGGAGCTCGCCGAGATCTTCGACGCGTTCTTCGCCGACCCCGACCTGTGGGTCGCCATCCTCACCGGCGCAGGCTCAGAGTCGTTCTGCGCAGGCAACGACCTCAAGTGGACCGCGAGCGGCAAGCCGCTGTTGCTGCCGAAGACGGGCTTCGCGGGGCTGACCTCCCGACGTGACCGGTCCAAGCCGGTCATCGCCGCCGTCAACGGCTTTGCCATGGGCGGCGGGTTCGAGATCGCCCTCGCGTGTGATCTGATCGTCGCCGATGCGAGTGCACAGTTCGCGCTGAGCGAGGTGAAGGTCGGCCTGATCGCGGGCGCCGGCGGACTGGTGCGACTGCCCCGACAGATGCCGAAGAAGGTCGCGCTCGAGTACATCCTCACCGGGCGGCGCATGACCGCCGATGACGCCTTGAAGTGGGGCGTCATCAACCGGATCGCTCCCGCCGGTGAAGCCCTCGCCGGCGCGCGCGCGCTCGCGGCAGAGATCCTCGAGGGCTCCCCGACCTCCGTGCGCCTTTCACTGAAGTCGGTGAATCGGGCCGAGGCGATCGGCGACCCCGTCGAGGCGATCGACTCCAACGAGGATGTCCTCGACGAGCTCCTGGGCAGCGAGGACATGCACGAGGGCCCGCTCGCGTTCACCCAGAAGCGCCGTCCGCAGTGGAAGAACCGCTGAAGAACTCATCGGCTGAGCGCGTCGAAGGCGGCCTCCACCACGCGGAGGCCCTGATCGAGGTCCTCCGGCTGGATCACCAGCGGCATGAGGAAACGGAGGCTGTTGCCGAAGGGGCCGGCGCGCATCACCACCACGCCACCCTCGTAGCAGCGCTGAATCAGCTCGCTGACAGCCTCCGGATCGGGCTCCTTCGAGGTGCGATCCTTCACCAGCTCGACCGCGATCATCGAGCCCAGCCCTCGGACGTCGCCGATCACCGGGTGTCGTTCCTGGAGCCGCAGCATCCGCGTCCGCACCCGCTCGCCGATGCCCCGCGCCTTCGCCAGCAGGTCGCCGTCCTGGAAGAGCTCGAACACCTCCAGGGCTGCGGCGCAGGCGAGCGGATTGCCTCCAAAGGTGCCTCCGATCGCGCCGCCCCCCGGGGCATCCATGATCTCCGCGCGTCCGGTGACGGCTCCCAGCGGCAGTCCCGCCGCGAGCCCCTTCGCGCAGACGAGGAGGTCCGGCGCGAGCCCGAGCTGCTCGCTCGCGAACAAGGTTCCGGTCCGGCCGAAGCCGGTCTGGATCTCGTCGGCAATCAGCACGATCCCGTGGCGGCTGCAGAGCGCCCGCAATCGAGCGAGGAATGCCGCCGGGGCCGGGATGAACCCGCCCTCTCCCAGGAGTGGCTCGATGATCACCGCCGCCACCTGTGACGCGCCTATCCGGCGTGTGATCAGCTCCTCGGTCTGGCGGAAGCACTCTTCCGAGACCCGCGCCGGGTCCGACCCCGTGGGCCAGCGGTAGGGATCCGGAAAGGGCGCCCGGTACACCTCGGCGCAGAAAGGGCCCAGCCCTTCCTTATAGGGCTGAGCCTTCGAGGTGAGCGACAGCGCCATGTACGTCCGGCCGTGAAAGGCATGATCGAAGCAGACCACTGCGGGCCTGCCGGTGAACGCACGGGCGATCTTGATCGCGTTCTCCACCGCCTCTGCGCCTGTGTTGACCAGGAACGACTTCTTCGCGAAGTCACCCGGGGCCGCACGGTTCAGCTTCTCCGCCACCCGGACGTAGAGCTCGTAGGGCGTGACGTTGAAGCCGGCGTGAAGCAACCGATCGGCCTGGACGCGGATCGCTTCGACGACGCTGGGCGGGGCGTGGCCGACGTTGACCACGCCGATTCCGGAGGCGAAGTCGATGAGCACGTTGCCATCGACGTCCTCGATCAGGGCACCCCTCGCGCGCGCGACGAAGAGCGGTGTGGTGTGGAACGGCCCCCGCGCGACGTGCGCGTTGCGCTCCGACATCAGCGCCAGGCTTCGCGGCCCCGGCAATGGCGTTCTCAAGTGGAGAGGCATGGGTCAGTACCAGGCGAGCGGCGCCTCATCGAGGTTGATGTTGACCTGTTTGGTTTCGAGGTAACCCTCGATACCCTCCAGGCCGAGCTCGCGGCCGATCCCGCTCCGCTTGTATCCGCCCCACGGCATCTCGTTGAACGTCGGGTGGTACGTGTTCACCCAGGTGATCCCGGCGCGCAACTCCCGGATGACCCGCAGCGCGCGGGTCACGTCCTTCGTCCAGACGCCGGCCGCGAGTCCGTACTCGGTGTCGTTCGCGATCCGGATCGCTTCATCCTCGGTGTCGAACGGAATCACCGCGAGCACCGGGCCGAAGATCTCCTCGCGCGCGATCCGCATGCCAGGCTTCACGTCGTCGAAGAGGGTGGGCTCCACAAAGAATCCCCTGGCCAGCTCTGGGGCATCGGGCCGCCTCCCGCCGCACACGAGCTTCGCGCCCTCCTCCTGGCCGATGCGGATGAAGGCTTCGACCTTCTCACGATGTGCTCTCGAGACGAGCGGCCCCATCTTCACCCCCGCGGACAGGCCGTGCCCGAGCTTGATCCGTGGGATCTTCTCCAGCATTGCCTCGACCAGCCGTCGATGAATGGAGCGCTCCACCAACAACCTCGAGCCGGCGGAGCACACCTCCCCTTGATTGGCGAACGCGGCGAAGAGCGCTCCATCCACCGCCGCGTCGAGGTCGGCGTCGGCGAACACGATGTTGGGATTCTTTCCGCCGAGCTCCAGCGAGACCTTCTTGATCGTACTGGCGGCGGCGGTCATCACCTTGCGACCTGTGGCGGTCCCACCGGTGAACGCCACCTTGTCCACCTTCGGGTTCAAGCAGAGCTCCTCCCCTGCCCCGGGTCCTGGTCCGGTCACGACGTTGACCACCCCGGGCGGCAACTCCACCGCTTCGACGATGCGCGCCAACTCCAACGCGGTGAGCGGCGTCAGCTCCGAAGGTTTGAGGACACAGGTGTTTCCCGCGGCGAGCGCAGGCGCCAGCTTCCACGCGGCCATCAGCAGGGGGTAGTTCCAGGGGATGATCTGTCCGCACACGCCCACCGGTTCGCGGAGGACGAAGCTCACCGAGTTCGCCGGCACCTGGCTCGTTCGTCCCTGGATCTTGGTGGCGAGGCCACCGTAGTACTCGAAGCAGTTGGCGGCGTCCTCCACGTCGAACTCCGCCTCGGCGAGCGGCTTCCCGCAGCTTCGGACCTCCAGCGTGGCGAGCGATCTGACCCTGGAGCGGATCGCTTCGGCGATGCGGAAGAGCGCCCTTCCCCGCTCGACCGCGGTCAGCTTTCTCCACGGGCCATCATCGAACGCGCTGCGGGCGGCATCGATCGCGTCCGCGACGTCCTCGCGGCCACTCTCGGGGACGGTGGCGACGAGCTCCCCATTGCCCGGATCACGCAACTCACGCGTCTGCCCGGACTTCGCCTCGACCCATCTGCCGTTGATCAGCATCTCGTGTTTCATGAACGCCTCCATCTCGAGTTCACCCGGGGCTCAGGTACATCCCCACCAGAATGGCCACGATGCAGACCCACTGAAGCGCGGTGATCCGCTCCTTCAGGACTGCCCACGCAAACGCGAGCGTGATCACCGGGTACGCGCCGCTCAAGGGTGTCACCACCGAGATGGGACCGAGGCGAGAGGCGATGATGACCGCGAGGTCTCCCGCCGCCATCAGCCCCATCGGCAGCGCGGATCTCGCCCACTCCGTTCCCGAGTGTCGCGTGCGGCGGGTGGCCCACAGGCCGTAGACGCCCAGGGTCAGCGCGCCCCCGATCGTGTTGTAGAGCGAGAGGTTCGCCTCGTTCGCTTGCGGCAGTGAGTACGCCCACTTCACGATCGTTTGCGCGGTGCCCCAGAGCAGCAGCGCCGAGGCGGCGAGCGGAACCCAACGAACCCCCGAGGTCAGCGCGCCTCGCGACGGCGCCCAGGCGAGCCCGATGCAGGCGACGACCACGATGGCCAGCCCGAGGTACTGCCCCGGCCCCAGCACCTCATCCAGGAACAAGCGCGCGAAGAGAATGGTGATGGCCGGGTACGCCGCGGAGAGGGTCCCCACGATCGTGATCGGGCCGGCGACGATCGATTCGAAGTAGAGAACCCACGCCGCTCCGTCCAGCAGGTAGGCGACGATCCCGGCGATCAGGAAGGTCCGCCCTTCGGGGGAGAAGGGGTCCGGGTGCGGCTGGCTGAAGAAGAACCCGAGGTTCACCACCGCCTTGGCGCCGATGAGGTACAGGCAGAAACGACCGGGCAGGACGTCGGCGATGTTCCGCTTCACCAGCCCCTGACCCACTCCGTACAGGAGCGTGGCCATCAGCGTAGGTGTCATCCAGACCAGTGCGTTCATCGGGCTTCCACCGTTCGACCGTGTCGAAGGTAGGGCGTCGCCCGCGGAGGTACCGGTGACTACCGTCCTCGTTGCCTCGCAGGAGACAGCAATGCCGGTGGCTGCCCCATTCCGCGCTCATCAACGAACAACCCCTTCCCGCTCGAGGCGCAGAACGGCGTTCAAATTCACGGTGCTCGGCGGCGCCGGGGCGATGGGTCGGATCACCGTGCGCGACCTGCTCGAGTTCTCCGAGCCGGGCGACGAGATCGTCATCGCCGACCATGACCTCGAAAGGGCGCGGACCCTGGCCGAGTCCCT
>JBAWAM010000026.1:0-4600 GCA_049589315.1 Myxococcaceae bacterium | reverse complement strand
GGCGCCTTCTCCATGAGCGGCAACTATCCGCCCCCGGACCTGGGCGTTGCACCGTGCTCATCGGGTGATCCCAACTGCTGGAACGGGGACGTTGGCTTCCCGGACCTCTTCAAGCAGGACAAGTTCTACCGGTACGGCAATTGGGACGACTCCACCGCGACTGCCTTCAACAACGCCCTCGGAAGCGCCACCACCGGCACCGGCGCCTGCGACTACGCCAACAACCGCTGGGAGTGCCGGGCCTGCGTGGAGGCCAAGGGCTACTGGGTGGACCGCACCAACCGGAATCGGGCGGTGTTCAGCGGGAAGTTCCTGAACTTCTACCCGCCGAAGTTCGTGGTGGCGCGCACCGTGGTGAAGAACGTCATCTGGAACATCAAGGAGGTCCGGATGGGCCTCACCCGGTTCAACGGCTCCACCGGCGGATCTCTGGTCGCGGGGCTGAACCCTCCGTGCGACAAATCCCTGGACGCGGAAGACGCCTCCTGGACCAACAACCGCAAGAGCCTGATCGGCAGCCTCAACAACACGAGCAAGATCAACTTCACCGGCGGCACCCCCCTCGCCGAAGCGCTGTTCGACGTGGGCCAGTACTTCACCACCGACGACTCGGTGTTCAACGGATGGTTCGGCAGCGGCTGGACCTCCACCGGCTTCAGGAACGCTTCGATCACCAGTGAAACCCGATCTGTCTGCTACGGCTGCCAGGTCAGCTCGGTCGCGGTCATCACCGACGGCGCGCCGAGCGGCGACAACTGCGTTCCCTCACAGATACGGAACCAGAACGTCACCTGCACGGGCTGCGACCAGATGGACGGCACTTGCTCCGGCACCTGCGCCAGCGGCCAGTGCAGCAACACCAGGAACCAGCTCGACGACGTCGCCAAGTGGTTCTGGGAGAAGGATCTCCAGACCAAGAGCCCCAGTAATGGCAAGTGGAGCGCGGATGGTCGCCAGCGGCTCGCCACCTATACGGTCGGCTTCGGGATCGACCACCCGCTGCTGCAGAACGCGGCCACGTTGGGAGGCGGCCAGTACTACACCGCCAACAATCGGAAGAGCCTCGAGGACGCCCTCAAGGCGATCATCGACAACGTAAACCAGCGAGCGACCTCGTTCGGTGTGTCCTCGATCTCCACGCTGCAGACGTCCTCCGGTCTGTCGACGCTCGTCCCCCGCTTCATCCCGGGCAAGACCGGTGAGGAGTGGCGCGGCTTCCTCTACCGTTTCAAGCTCGGCAACGAGCTGACCAACGAGTGCAAGCCGACTGTGCCGCCCGCCCCCGCCGACCCCAATGACCTCAACGGGGACGGTGACTGCTCGGACATCTTCTACGTCGACAGGGACGACGACATCCTCGAGGAGGACCCGATGACGGGCCTGTTCCTCAAGATGGGGACCAGTCAGCTCGCGGTGCCGGTGTGGGAAGCCGGAGAGCGGCTGCTGGCGACAGGACCCGACAACCGGAAGATCTGGACGGTCGTCGACGACACCAACGACAACCGGTTCGACTCCCAGGACACGGTGACCGAATTCTCCGCTGCGAACGCCGAGAAGCTGATGCCGTACATGAACATCAGCGGGGACATCAGCGGCGATGCCGAATGCAAGTCTCTGATGACGACCTTCGGCTACAACACCCTCACCGCGGCGACGGCACCCGCCGGCTACAACTCCTGGGGCCACAAATGCGCGACGGTGCTGATCGAGTACTACCGCGGGCTCCGCTCCTATGACTCCGACCCGGCGAAGCGGACGACCGCGCGCCCGTGGATGCTCGGCGACATCTTCCACTCGTCTCCGGTGGTCGTGGAGGCGCCCTCGTCGGAGGAGGCGTGCTTCCTCTTCTCGGGTCAGTGCATCTCGTCGCTGTTCACCTACGGCGGCAAGATCGACGGCGACGCCCGGAGCGCCTATCGCGACTACGTCACCGACGCGTCCGGGCCCTGCGGCAGCGGGAAGTCGTGCGAAGAGCGGAAGAGTCTCGTGCTGGTCGGGTCGAACAGCGGGTTCCTGCACGCCTTCGACGCAGGCGACAAGCTCACCGGCGCCTCTCCCGAACGGGATCCGTTCAGCGGACGGTTGAAATACGGGGACGGCACCGGTGACGAGCTCTGGGCGTTCATTCCGCCGGACCTGCTCGGCAAGTTGAAGAGCCATACCAATGGCCGCCACGGCTACTTCGTCGACGGCACCCCGATGGTCCGGGACATCTGGGTGGACGGCGAGAAGATCAACCAGGGAGACGGCAAGAAGTCCGGCGGCGAGTACCGCACGGTGGCAATCGTCGGAGAACGCAGCGGCGGTCAGCACTACTTCGCGCTCGACCTCACCGAGAACGTGACCAGCACGACGAAGCCGAAGTTCCTCTGGATGTGGCCCCAGCCGTGCGATCCGCTCGCCACCCAGGTCGGCGAGAGCTGGTCGAGCTTCTTCCCCAAGCCCCCGCCGATCGTCCCGGTGCTCTTCGACACCAGCACCACCGGCTACGCCAACGGGTTCGACTTCCAGTTCCGCCGGTTCGATTCGAGCAGCAACAACTGGTCGACCCAGAACGTGACCGCACAGGAGCGGTGGGTCGTCGCGCTCAACGGCGGACACGACCGCGCGATGAGCCGTGGGCGCGGGTTCGCCATGGTCGATGCCTGGAACGGAGAGACCTACTGGTCCGAGTTCTACGACCCGGACGGGACGGCCATGCAGCAGCGGCTGCAGTTCCCGGTCGCCGCGGGTGTCGGCATGCTCGACATCGGCCCCGGCGAGATGGGGTCGCAGGACTTCTTCGACGGATACTTCGACTCCTTCACCGTCGGTGATCTCGGCGGCAATCTCTGGGTCGCGCGGATGTATGAACCGGGTCGACTCTCCTCCACCGGGCAGATCGACAACTGGGCCTTCGCGCGTGCGTTCCAGACCGAGCGGGACGGGTCGAACATGGAGAACCGCCGCCCCATCTCCTACATCACCAGCAACACGCTCCAGACTTCGACGGGGTATCTGCGCACTTTCTTCGGAACGGGCGACCGCAACTCGCTGCTCGACATGAAAGGCGGGACCTGCTCGCTCGACAACCTCGACGCCTGCGTCGCGATGGGCTGTAACGTCCAGGCGACCTACGAGATGGAGAACATCCCAGCGGGTGACCACACGCTGGGGACGACCTGGGCCAGCCGCAACATCACCTCCGCCACCAACGAGGGTAGCAGCTCCGGGAGTGGGTCCTCCGGGGTCTGTGAGAGAAGCTCGCTCGAATACAGAGTCCAGGTCGACAGCTGCCCCTCCACTCTGGTCGACAACGCCGCCACCCTGCGCCGCGAGACCCGGATGGCCTGCAGGGACGAGAGCGGCAAGCTGACGTGCGAGCTGACGACCCCTGAGAACTCGCTGGACGTCATCACCTGGAAACCGGACAAGCTCCCCACGACGATGCATCGGTTCTTCGGCGTCCATGCGTTCGGTGCGGGCAATCCCCAGAAGGTGTTCAGCTCGGTATCCGAGGCGGAGACCTTCGATTCCCGGCGCATCACCGAGACCGATCTGGTGGGCTTGGGCACTCTCAACGTGCCGAGCGGACAGGCGGGTCAGCGCGACGGAGCGGGGTGGTACATCGACTACGACAGCGTCAACGAGCGCACCGCCAGCCCGGCCGGAATCACCTTCTCCTCGAGCCTCGAGTCGGGCTGCGTGATCTGGAACACGGTCACACCGCAGTCGAGCTCCACGGTGTGCGCGGGCTCCGGTGCGCAGATCGCGCACCTGGTCCAGGCCGACTACGTCACGGGCGAGGCGAACTGCGGCCTGGGATGGGAAGGCCAGCGATACACCTCGCGCGCGGTGATCGCCCCGCCCCCGGAGCCGACGCCTGTGGTGATGGTCGGCGGTGGTGGCGGTGGGGCGGTCCGGTACGGCGTGATCACCGCCGAGCCGGGCAACAGCCCGCAGGCCACGGTCACGGCCGCGGAAATTGATCCGGTCCAGGCGGTGTATCAGCTCGAGCTCACGCCGACGGAGCATGCCTGTCGTCACCGGACCGGTGGTGCCGCATGCGTGCCGTAGGCCTCGTGAGGAGGACGTTCGTGAAGTTCCGGAGTGGAAGAACTGGATGCAAGGCGGCCCTGCTGGCCATCGGCCTCTGCCTGGCCGGCTGCCAGCAGAAGGACGCCGGAGATACACCTCCGCCGACCAGGTCGCTCGAGCAGATCAAGACCGAGCTCGAGGACCTGGCTGCCCGCTTCGGCGAGGACGCCTACACCCAACCGGAGGTGGACGGGTTCATCCGGGAGCTGGACGCGGCGGCGAAGGACTCGCCGGACTGGAAGGCGTCGATCGAGCTGGCCGACTGGCTTCGGGCGAAGCGGCGCATCGCGTGGCAGATCCAGGACGCGCCACCGCCGCCTGCCATCAATCCGAACGCGCCTCAGTACGGGCCCCTCCAGCTCGAGGGCGCCGCGCCGAAAACCCCCGAGGCGCGGGCCGACGCGGCGAAGATCGCCCAGGGTGCCACCCGGGACGAGCTGGTGAAGGCCTACGGCAGCTGTCTCGTTCGCCAGACCTGGTTCCAGGGCGAGAACGGTGGTCCGACCACCGAGCTCTTCCACGT
>JBAWAM010000025.1:0-21073 GCA_049589315.1 Myxococcaceae bacterium | reverse complement strand
GACGCCAGCCAACTGGAGGCGCTCGTCGGCCGCGCTGAAGGCCCCCACGGACGTGGAGGCCAACGGGTGGCTTGGCGAGCTGCAACTCCGCGCCGGCGAGCATTCGCAGGCCCGCATCCACCTGTGGCGCGTCATCCAGGCGAGTCACGGCGGACCGAGCAGCGCCCGGGCCGCGGAGCTCCTGCGGGAGCTCGAGGCCGGGGAGGACGGAGAGAGCGGGCCGTGAGCCAGGCCCGCCGGGGTGTCTGCTCGACGCTGGCCGCCCCGATGTTCTCCTCCAGGCGATGCAGCTTCGTGGTCCCGGGGATGGGAACGATCCACGGCCCGGCTATCCGGGCTGGACCTCCGTGTCAGCGCGCTCCTGCTCGGGGGCCGGGGTCGGCTCTGCGTGCGCGTGCCGCAGGCTGCGGTGCCGCGTCTCCCCGGCGAGCACGAACGCGAGCACGGTGGAGGCGGCGCAGAGCGCCAGGAAGATGGCCACCGGGGTGGTGGAGCCGTAGTGCCGCAGCAGGGCCACGCCGATGATCGGCGCCAGCGATCCGCCGATCACCGTGGCGAGTTGATACCCCAGCGAGGCGCCGGTGTAGCGGACGTGGCTGGGGAAGATCTCTGCGTAGAACGCCACCTGACCGCCGCACATCAGCCCGTGAAGGGTGAGCCCGACCACGATCACCACCGTGATCAGCGCGGAGTTGCCGGTGTCGACGAGCGGGAGCCCCAGGAAGCCCCACAGCGCGACGAGCACGCCCAACAAAATGTTGAGGCCCTGGCGCCCGAAGCGGTCGGACAGCGTACCGCCGGCGAGCATCGCCAGGATCTGCGGCACCGACGCGATGCTGACCGCGGTGAGCGCGACGCTGCGTGAGACCTGCACCTGTTGGGTCAGATAGGTCAGTAGAAAGATGCTGAAGGTGTAGTACGTCGCCTTCTCGCCGACGTTGGCCATCGCGGCGAGCGCGACCTCGCGGCGGTACTCCCGGAGCACCGTCTTGATCGGCGCGTGGCCCTCGGTGCCCCGCGCCTTCGCACGGGCCTGCATCTCCAGGAACAGCGGCGACTCCTCGATCGAGCGGCGCAGCCAGATCCCGGCAAACACCAGCACGGCGGACAGCAGGAACGCCACCCGCCAGCCCCAGTCGACGAACTGCTCGTTGGTGATGACCGTGCCGAGCACCGCGAGCACGAGCGTGGCGATCATGTTGCCGATGGGGCCGCCCGTCTGGGGGAAGCTGCTCCAGAAGCCGCGGTGCTTGTCCGAGCCGTGCTCGGCGACGAGCAGCACGGCGCCACCCCATTCACCGCCGAGCGCGAGCCCCTGCACCAGGCGCAGGACGGTGAGCAGGATCGGCGCCGCGATGCCGATCGTCTCGTACGACGGAATGAGCCCGATCCCCACCGTCGCTGCCCCCATCAGCAAGAGGCTGAGGGCCAGCGTGTTGCGCCTTCCCCAGCGATCTCCGAGGTGCCCGAAGACGATGCCTCCGACCGGCCGGGCGACGAACCCCACCGCGTAGGTGCCCAGGGCCATCAGGATGCCTGTGAGCGGGTCGCCCGCAGGGAAGAACACCTTGTTGAACACGAGCGCCGCGGCCGTTCCGTACAGGAAGAAGTCGTAGAACTCGATGGTGGTGCCCGCGAGGCTGGCGGCGACGAGACGGGCAAACCCCTTCCGGGTCTGGGCTGGCTTCACTTGGTTGGCCTCGCAATGGTTGTTGCTAATAACGGACAGCAGTGTTGCGTATCGACAACATCGTGACTTCCGTCAAAATGGGGTGTCAAGCGAGGAGGGCGGATGTCGGCTGATAGGCAGGCAGATGGAGCGCAGACGCTGGAGCGAGGACTGCGCGCGCTCCGGCTGTTGGCGGAGACGCCTGCCGGCCTGACTGCCAGCGAGGTCTCCCGCGCGCTGGGCATTCATCGATCGGTGGCCTACCGCCTGTTGATGACGCTGGTCCGGGAGCGGTTCGCTTCGCGCGACGCGGAGGCCCGCTATCGGGCCGGGGCCGAGCTCGTGAGATTGGCCGAGCACGTCCGGCCTGCCCTGCGCGAGGTGGCCGAACCCCTTCTGAAGGAGCTCGCCCGCCAGCTTGACGCCGTCGCCTGCCTGATGGTGCGCGACGGCGACGAGGTGGTGGCGATCAGCGTGGTTGAACCCCCTTCACCGGGGCCGCGCTTGTCCTATCGATTGGGAAGCAGGGATCCCCTGGCGCAGGGCGCTGGAGGGATTGCGGTGCTCGCCGCCGAGCCACCGTCGCCCGACGAGCTGCCACGCGTCCGTACCGCGCGCGCGGCGGGGTACGTCCTGAGCAGCGGCGAGGTGCTGCCGGGCGCCCACGCGATCGCGGCGCCGATCCTTGCGCGCCATCCCGAGGGGCCCGCGTGCGTCACGCTCATCACCCACCGGCGCGAGGTCGCCCAGGCGGCGATCGAACCTGTGATGGACGTGGCGCGGCGGATCGCTTCGGCGCTCACGCCCTGACCACCGCGCTGTTTGCTCCCGTGACGGAATCACCGCGTCGCTCCAATAATGAGGAGTGATGGGCCCCCTTCGATATCCGCTGTTCCCTCTGGCGCTGCTCCTCGTGACTGGCTGCGCCGCCACCCAGGACCGCATCTCTAAACGAGGGCTCGCCCGGGCGTGCCTGGCGGGAGACCTGGACGCCTGTTCCTCGCGCGCCGTTCAACGCCTCTCCGAGAAGGACGGCGCGGAGCAAGAAGCGGCGAGGAGCACGCTCGACGAGCTGTGCCGTGCCGGGCACTCCGCCTCGTGTCTCGCGTTCTGGAAGGACGAGGGCACATGTGATCGCAACCCGCAGCAATGCCTGTCCGAGCGCAAGCGCCACTGCGAGCTCGGGAACGCGGAGATGTGCGTGCTCGCGGGCCAGACCCTCCTTAGGCCGGGGTACCTCTACCTCGAGGAACCCTCTCCCGAGCTCGAGCAGGAGCGGCGCCGCCTCCTCGAGCGAGGTTGCCAGCGAGGCGCAATGCAGGGCTGCGTGGCCCTGGCGGAGCTCGAGGAATCGCCCTCCGATCCCGGGGCCCTCGCAGCGCTCGCCGAGGGGCTGCGACGCGCCTGCGATGAGGGGCTTCCCCGCGCATGCGCGCTCTACGCCCCCCTCCTCCGCGACGGGAGAGGTGTCCGCGCCGACGCCGAACGAGCCCGACAGGTCGCCCAGGCCGCCTGCCTCGCGGGCGAAACAGGGGCCTGCGGTGTCGGTGTGGAGGACGAATGCCTCCGCGGAAAGTGGGCTTCCTGCGAGAAGCTCGCGATGGCTCCAGAGCAGGAGCTCTCGGAGGAAGAGCGATCAAATCGCCGCCGAATTCTGGGTCGCGCGTGCGCCGAAGGAAAGGCAGCGGCCTGCTTCCATCTCACCACTTATCGGGAAGTCGCGGACGAGGCGGTGGCCGGGGCGTGTCATCAGCCGTCGAGGACGTGCGTGCTCGTCGCGGGCAATCTGATCGACACCTCGGCCGCGGAGTTCGCCGAAGCGCAGCTCCAGATCGCGTGCGATGCCGGGCTACCTTTCAGTGGCGAGGCCTGCTTCGCCCTGGTCGCGAGCGACCGGCCCGGGGTGGGCCTCCTCGCGCTGGAGAAGGGCTGCGCGCTCCAGCACCCCGCTTCCTGCCTCCTCCTCGCCAGCCATCTGGAGATGGGCAACGGGATGGTACGCAATCGTACCCGAGCGGCCGCTCTCCGAATCGATGCCTGCGCGGTCCAGGCGCGCGTGTGCGCTGCGGGAGCGAGCCAGGCGGAAGCTCCCGTTGCCGCGTGTCTCGAAGGTGATCCGGCCGCGTGTGCCCGCATCGAGGAAATCCTGCTCTGCAGTTCGCCGATCTCCTGCGAAGCGCAGGACGCGGAGAAGCTCGCCGCGTGTGACGGTGGCTCGATGCAGGCCTGTCATGAGGTCGCCTCGAGGTTCGCCAGGGTCTCCGAGGACGTAGACATCTCCCCCGAGGATCGGGCGCGCGCGCTGGAGCTGTACGGTCGCGCGTGCGAACGCGGGAGCGCTGAGTCATGCGCGGAGAAGGCCGGCCTCCTCGCATCCTCCAGAGGCGGAGCGAAACAATTCGAGGAAGCATTGGCCACCTCGGAGCGAGCCTGTCGGCTCGGCTCGACTCGAGGGTGCCAGCAGGCCGGGTCGTTCGCGCCGCTCCTCGCGTCCTGCAAGCCTTCAGGCAAGAGCTGCATCCCTCTCGCCGATTTCTACCTGGAGGGTCCTCCGCATGAAGAGGACTCCCGGCGGGCGCTCTCGCTCCTGGAGACGGCGTGTCAAAGGCGCTCCGCCGAGGCCTGCGCCCGGCTCGGCGAGCTCCACGAGTCGGGGTCTCTTCCTGACGGCGATCCCGAGAAGGCCCTCGGCTACTACCAGAAGGCGCAGCGCCTCGGGTCGAAGGACGCAGGCGGTTACTTCGTCGGCAACTACTCCGAAGCCAGGCTGAGCTGCGACCGGGGTGAGCGGGCTGGATGTGAAGCGCTCCTCTCCTACTATGAGCGTGTCCTGCCGGATGACATGGGCGCGAGGTCGCGTCACCCGGCTGCGGAGACCTTCGCTGCCCTGACCCGCCGCGCCTGTGAGCTCGGATCCTCGTTGCAATGCGCGATGCTGGGGAAGCTCCTCATCGCCGGCCTGGGAGTGCCGAAGGACGACGCTGCAGGGATGGCTCAGCTCGAGCGGAGCTGCACGATGGGGGAGCGCCATGGCTGCGCAGCGGTGTTCGACCGGTGGATTCGCCCTCGCGCGTCGGCAGAGGATGTATCGCGCGGCCTGCACGCGCTGGACGCGGCCTGCAAGGCGGAGTTGGGCGAAGCCTGTTACGAGGTCGGGCGCATCTTCGACATGGGCGCGCCCGGCATCGAGAGGGATCCCCGGCGCGCTGCGGACCATTACCGCCGCGCGTGCGAAAACGGGGACCCTCGGGGGTGTGACTGAATCCGTGCTGCCTGGTATCGCGCGGACCTCGTGAAGGCGGGATGACGGGGCTGCCCTCGGGGAAACCAGGCGGGGAGTGGACCGGCGCTACCCGATCGTCCGGACCACTTGCCCGCTGGGATCCCGGATGACCGTCTGGACGATGTCGAGGCAATGCGGTCAGAGCTCGGAATGGCAACCCGACCGGCCTTCGCGCGCAGTTTCGGCCCCAGCTCGGCGACCGTCGTCTCGTCCAGGGTAATCACGATCCCGTCCGCGGTTTCCGCATGGCCCGTTTTTTCCCCTGGCTGGAGCAGGATTCGCGTGTCCGTACTGCTCAAGGCCAGTGGCCTTCCCTTGGCGAGCCGCCCCCGAAGCAGTTTCCCGACGACCTCGGCCTGCTTCGCTCCCACGCGGGCGACGGCCTCTGCGATCTCTGCGGAGGAGAGGAATGTCTCCCGCTCGAGGTCCGTCAGTCCCTTCGGATTCAGCTCTTGGCAGGCCGCCAGGAAGCCCCGTGGATTCCAGGTCTGGATCGCCTCCAGTTCCCGGGCGGTGATGCCGACCATTTGCACGAAGACAACCTGCCCATTGGGCTGAGCCCGTCGATTCCGTCAATCAAGGGTCCTCACGCCGGGCCGTGATCCCGGCAGACCTTGCGATACACCGCTTCGGTGAAGTCCTCCATCGGGGCGAGGACCACGGCGGCGCCGGAGTAGCATGAGCTGAGCGGGCTTCCGCGTGGGCGGTCGGCGTGTTCGACCGGTTCCAGTATGAAAACGTGCTCGTGCAGCGGGTGCGCCGTCTGACGCCGTCAGATCCTCACTGACGATCCCGAAGGGGCCGCTCGGCTCCTCCTCCAGCCCCCGCAGCCTGCGTCAGCGAAGACGCCGTGAGCCCGAACCGATTGCCATCCAGATCGAGGACGACCAGGTACCCATCGGAGAACAGGGCATTGCCCAGCAGACCATCGGCGGGCGGAACGCTGGAGAAGTCGAAGAACGGTGGCTCGGCGGGATCGCAGAAGATCAACGGCTCCTCGACGGCCACGGAGGAGAACGCCATTGCTCCGGCGGCTCTCGCGCCGACCAGGGCGACCGAACGACCCCACGACGGCACCACGAGGGCCGCGTTGTCTGCTTCGTGTCCACTCCGTCCGGTCAGCTTCTGCCAGGTGGACATCGGCGTCACTGCGCTGAAGATGCTCGCGCCGGTGTCGTAGAAGAGGTGGAGTGGCGCGCCCCCGATCTGGACCTGGATCATCGCCTTGTCGTGCCTGAGCTCCAGCGGGACGAAGTGCACCTTTCCGCGAACCGACTCAGGCAGCTCTGATCCACCCTCGAGGATCGCGAACCGCCCCGCCGGAAGATCGAGCAGGAGGATCCTGCCTTTCAGGAAGTCGAGTCCGAGGGTGCCGATGAGCTGGGGCCCCTCCTCGCTCCCCGGCATCTCCCCCGCATCCCCGGCGATCCCGAACAGCGCGTTCTCGAACCGGTAGTGACCGATACGCCCCCCGATGCGTACCTCGCCCTTCACCCCGGTGGGTGCGCGATACAGCACCGAGCGCGCCGAACCGGTGTCGAGCTGGAGCCAGTGGACCTCGGTGGTGTCGCCCCACTGCACCGGGACAAACATCGCGGCCTTCTCGAACCCGTTCCACGCCTCCCAATGAAAGTCGGACCAGGCCGGCTCGGGAGTGCTCCCGGACTTCTCGCTCCCGCGTTGCAAGACGCAGGCGGAGGAAGTGAGCAACAGCACCAGCAACCAGCCCTGTGAGCGAACGCGCATTTCGGGGAACATACATGTGTCTCTCCGCCTCGCGGCTCGCGAAAAGAAGTCATGGAAATGCCACGATCACACGTCACAGCGTTGAAGACTCGCGCCACCGTGGCGCTCGTTTCCCTCTGGCTGCTCGCGTTCACCTACGCTCTGCGGGCGTTGAGCGTCTCTCTGGGCACGGTCGACGGTGGAGCGGTCGTGGACGCACTCAGGGTGGTGGTCCTCGTGTTCACCGCGTGTGCCTACCTGGTCTGGTTCCATCGCGCCGTCGCCATCTCGTCGGTGGCCGGCTGTGACGTTCGTACCCGACCTGCCGTCGCGGTAGCGAGCTGGTTCATTCCGGTCGCCAACCTGGTCTGGCCGTTCATGATCCACTACCGCTTGCTGTTCAGGTCGAACCTCGGCGTGCTCGCGGCATGGGCAGCTGTCTGGCTCGTGGGTCAGGTGACGAGTGTTCTCGAATCCTCCGTGGAAATCGCTCGAAGCCACCCGGAGATCGAACCGCAACTGGAAGCACCCATGGCGTCGATACACTGGTGGCTGTCACTTGTTGGCAGCACGCTCCTGATGATTGCGGCGGGGCTGGGAGCGCTGCTGGTCGGACATTCCACGCGTTTGATGACGTCGAGGCTGAACGACCTCGCTGAAGACGGGACGTAGCGAGTCCTGCAGGCCAGGGTGTTGGGCGCCCGCGACCCCGACCACCTCCAGCACGATCAGATCTCGGTGTTCTCGACCTGCGGATGCGGCACCGGGGCGGGGGGCGCTTCGTCGAAGATCACGATGGAGTTCATGATCCACGAGCCGTCCACCGGCGACATCTTGTAGGTCGCGCGCTTGCCGCATCCGCTCGCGCCGCGGGTGGATGCATCGAGGTTCGTGACGCGGATCTGGACGCGTGGGCAGTTGAGATCGAACTCGGCGCGGGCCCGGACGTCCGGAATCCAGACGCAGGAGCCCATCGCGCAGCGCAGCTGGTAGCTGCCCTCGGTGTTGCAGCCGCGCATGACGTGCATGTTCTCGCCCGTGTACTCGTGCTGCAGTGAGTCGGCGGGACAGCCCAGATCCTTCGAGGCCATCTTCTTGAGGTTGGCGTACCGCTTCGCGGTCATCGACGAAGCCGGATGGCACGCCATCCTGCGACATCGCACCGATAAGGACCTGGCCGCCGTCGCGCCCGAACAGCACGACGGTGAAGTTCTGGCAGTCAAACGTCGCGCGCTCGGCCACTTCCCACCGGACGTTGAACCAGTTCGTGCCGTCTGGCCGCTGCCATCTTCCCGAGGCCGGCCGCAGCCCGCCGACTGCTGCGCAGAAGCCCCCCCACCATGATCGCGGGCACAAGGGTGAAGCAGCCCGCCAGTGTCGCGAGATAGGTCGCGTCCACGTTCCTTATTCGCCCGGTCCACCAGGCCCATGCGAGGAGAGTCGCGATGATCGCCATCCCTCCAACCGCACCGCGAACGACGGGTCGCGGGTTCGCAACGAACGCGAAGCTCCGGTGAGGGTCAGCGCTCTCGGGGCGAATGGAGGTGCTCGCGGTGCTCTGAATGGAGCCCGCCTACCACATCGACCAGGGAGTCTGCGCTTCGGGTACTACGACATGGTCATGGCCGCTCGCGAAAGGGCGGGGCGGTGCCGGAGACCCGACAGAGGGACCTGGCCCGAACTCGCAATGCGCCGACGGGCCACCTATCACCGCCCCGGTCATGACCATCGCGATCGCGCTCGGCATGGTGGTCCTCGCCGTCCTCCTGTTGTCGTCGGATCGGATCCCGATCGAGATCAGCTCGCTGACGATCGTCGTCGCGCTGGTCCTCACCGGCCTGGTGACCGCGGAGGAGGCGCTTGCCGGCTTCTCGAATGATTCGGCGATCTTCATCTTCGCGCTTCTCGCGCTCACCCAGGGCCTGGCCGCAACCGGGGTGATGCAGATCGCCGGGCGCCGGCTCCTCTATTTCACCCGCTTCGGCACTCCGGTCTTCGTGCTCGTTCTGTTGGCCGTCGTCTGCGCGTTCTCCTCCATGGCGTCCAACACGGCGGTCACCGCGGCGTTCCTTCCGGTGGTGATGTCCGTGGCGATCCAGTCGCGCGTTCGCCCCGAGCGCCTGCTGATGCCCGTCGCCTTCAGCTCCATGCTGGGCGGAACGATCTTTCTCTTCGGCACGTCGACGAACCTCGTCACCAGCGCCGCCATGGAGCAGGCCGGGCTGGCGCCGATTGGCTTCGCCGAACTCACTCCCGTCGGACTGCCGCTCGCGGGCATCGGGATCGTCGTGACCTTGTTGCTGGTGAAGTGGCTGCTTCCCACGCGCAGCTCTCCGCACGAGGCGGCGCGCTCGGGCCAGCGCGCCTACGTCACCGAGGCGGTCCTTGCGAAGGGCTCCCGGCTCGAGGGGAAGGACCTCCGCCAGCTCACCGAGGAGCGTGGGATTCCTGTCCGGGGGATCGTGCGGGATGGAAGATTGCTGCCCCCGGATGCAGACGAAACGCTCCACTCCGCGGATCACATCCTCATCTCCGGCACGCGGGAGGACATCCTCCGGGTGAAGGACCTTCGCAGCGTCGCCCTCCGTGCCGATCTGGTCTTCGCCGAGACCGACCGCGCGCCACACGGACTGCTGGAGGTCTCCATTCCCCCCACGTCCAGGCTGGAGGGGCGCTCCCTGCTCGACGTGCGCTTTCCCGAGCGGTTTGGAGTCGCCGTGCTCGCCATTCACCGGCATCCATCCATCGAGGCAGTGAACCCTCGTCTCGACCTGATGAACCTGGTGTACGAGAAACCGCTGGATACCGTTCCGCTGGCGGTCGGCGATCTGCTGCTGGTCAGTGGCCCTGACGAACAGCTTCAGGCGCTCGCGCGCGACAACGACTTCACGGTGCTGGGTGAGGTGGGATACCAGCGGCCGAGGTACCGACGCGCGGCGCTCGCGATCGCGATCTTCGCAGGGGTGGTCCTCGTTGCAGGGTCCCGCACCCTCTCTCCTGCAATCGCAGGCCTCACCGGGCTCCTGGCGATGGTCGCCACCGGATGCGTCGACGCGAGCACTGCCTTTCGTGTGGATTGGCGGGTTCCGATCATGATCGGCTCACTGCTGACGCTCGGCCTGGCGATGGAGAAGAGCGGAGCGGGAGCGTTCCTCGCGCAAGGCATCGCCCCGCTCGCCAGCTCGGTGGGTCCGCGAGGCGTTCTCGCCGCGCTGATGCTCGGGACGATTGTGCTGTCGGTGCCGATGAGCAACCAGGCAGCCGCGTTGGTCATGCTCCCGGTGGGGCTCCATGTGGCCGAGGAGCTGGGCGTGGGGCCGCGGACGTTTGCGATTGGCGTGTGCCTCGCCGCGTCCTGTTCCTTCCTCACCCCGCTGGAGCCCTCTGCCGCGCTCGTCTACGGACCAGGACGCTACCGCTTCACCGACTTTCTGCGGGTGGGCGCTCCCCTGAGCCTCTTGATGCTGGTCCTCTTGACCCTGCTGGTCCCGCTGTTCTGGCCGCTCCGGCACGCCTGACGGCCGGGAACAAGGCGAGTGCGTTCGCGGTTCCTCGGGCAATCACCGCCACACCCCACGCAACACCCACGCAGAGGCTTCACATGGCTCCACAGCGACGCATCACCCTGACCCAGCCCGATCTCGAGCGCCTGCAGCGCCTCGTCGATCAGCATGGAGCCGGGCGGCACTCCGAGCTCGCCGAGATGCTCGAGGTGGAGTTGGCACGCGCCGAGGTGGTCCACCCCGATCAGCTCTCACCCGACGTGGTGACGATGAACAGCACCGTCGTCTTCGAAGACGAGGAGACGAGCGAGCGTCGCGAGGTGACCCTCTGCTACCCGCATGAAGCGAGCAGCAAGGACGGTCGGGTCTCCGTGCTCGCCCCGGTCGGGAGCGCCTTGATCGGCCTCGCCGTGGGCGACTCCATCGAGTGGGACGTGCCCAACGGACACAAGCGTTTCCGGATCGTGGCCGTTCCGTACCAGCCGCAGGCCTCCGCTCGGCACGATGCGCCCCCGAAGAGACCGGCAGCCGTCGTCTAATCCACCGGGATCATCGGTCTCGGCGCGACCTGGGGAGGGGCGAGCAGCCACCAGCCTCCGGCGCCGAGCCCGCGCGTTCCCGACGGATGCCACCACTCGGACTGCGTACGCAGATTAGGGCGTCAGCCACATCCGAGCGGAGCAACCGTGGACAGGAACGAAGAGGTTCGAGGCACCCGGCGGCGCAAGCTTGCGGAACGCCGTTCGAGGCCCATTCCCGCGCCCACCGCGAAGAGCCCCCAGAAGCGGCCGATCCGTCGCAGCCCGCCTGAGCAGGCGCTGATTGCCTTGCGCGACGCCCTCCGGTCGGCGGAGGCCGGGGATTTCTCCGTCCGCCTTCCGACCGGGCGAACCGACGGACTGATGGACGAGATCGCCGAGTCCTTCAACGACCTCGCCCAGCGCAACCAGGCCATGGCACGAGAGCTGGCGCGGGTGAGCACGGTCGTGGCGCACGAAGGGAAGCTGAGCGAACGCGCTTCCCTGGCGTCGGCGCGCGGCGCGTGGGCGGGGAGCGTCGATTCCCTCAACTCCCTGATCGAGCAGCTCTCCTGGCCCACCGCGGAAGTGGCGAGGGTCATGAACGCCATCAGCGAGGGCGATCTCTCGCAGAAGATGGCTCACCGGACGAACGGACAGGTCATGGAGGGGGAGTTCCTCCGGCTCCGGAACACCGTCAACTCCGTGGTGGACCAGCTTCGCACCATCACCTCGGAGGTGACCCGCGTGGCCCAGAAGGTGGGTTCGGAAGGGAAGCTGGGTGCCCAGGTCGAGGTGAGGGGTGTCTCCGGGATCTGGAAGGACCTGACCGACAACGTGAACATGCTGGCGGGAAATCTCACCACGCAGGTCCGCAACATCGCCATGGTCACGACCGCGGTCGCCCAGGGCGATCTGTCTCAGAAGATCACCGTCGAAGCACGGGGGGAGATCCTCCAGCTGAAGGAAACCATCAACGTGATGGTCGACCAGCTCCGGGCGTTCGCCACCGAAGTGACCCGCGTCGCTCACCAGGTGGGGACCGCGGGAGAGCTGGGCGGCCAGGCCGAGGTGAGGGGAGTGTCGGGCACCTGGAAGGACCTCACCGACACCGTGAACCTGATGGCGAGCAATCTGACCAGTCAGGTGCGCGGCATCGTGACGGTCGTCACCGCGGTCGCAAACGGCGACCTCTCACAGAAGTTCGTCGTGGAGGGAAAGGGGGAGATCGCTGCCCTCGCGGCCACCATCAACAACATGACCGAGACGCTCCGGGTGTTCGCGGAGCAGGTGGTCTCCGTTGCGCGCGAAGTGGGCATCGAGGGGAAACTGGGCGGTCAGGCGACGGTCCCTGGCGTTGCCGGCACCTGGAAGGACCTGACCGAGAGCGTCAACATGCTGGCCGGGAATCTCACCTCTCAGGTGCGGAACATCGCCCTGGTCACCACTGCGGTCGCCCGGGGCGATCTCTCACAGAAGATCACCGTCGGCGCTCAGGGTGAGATCCTCGAGCTGAAGAACACGATCAACGTCATGGTGGATCAGCTCCGTGCTTTCGCCGCGGAGGTGACCCGCGTCGCCCGGGAGGTCGGCTTCGAAGGCAAGCTGGGAGGTGAGGCCGCGGTGCGGGGCGTCTCCGGTACCTGGAAGGACCTCACCGACAACGTCAACATGCTCGCCGGGAACCTCACCTCGCAGGTGCGCAACATTGCCTTGGTGACGACCGCGGTCGCGAACGGCGACCTGTCCCAGAAGATCACCGTCGATGCCAGGGGCGAAATCCTCGAGCTGAAGAACACCGTCAACGCGATGGTCGACCAGCTCAGGACCTTCGCTCGTGAGGTGACCCGGGTCGCCCGTGAGGTGGGCACCGACGGAAAACTGGGTGGTCAGGCCCGGGTCCCGGGCGTGGCCGGCACCTGGCAGGATCTCACCGAGAGCGTGAACCTGATGGCGAGCAATCTGACGAGTCAGGTCCGCGGGATCGTGAAGGTGGTGACCGCGGTCGCGGACGGTGACCTCACGCAGAAGCTGGTGGTGGAGGCCAAGGGGGAGATCGCCGCCCTCGCCGACACGATCAACGGGATGACCGACACACTCCGCGTCTTCGCGGATCAGGTGACCACCGTTGCGCGGGAGGTGGGCATCGAAGGACAGCTGGGCGGGCAGGCCCTGGTGCCGGGCGCCGCCGGCACGTGGAGGGATCTCACCGACAACGTGAACATGCTCGCGGGGAACCTGACCTCGCAGGTGCGGAACATCGCCCTGGTCACCACCGCGGTCGCCGACGGTGATCTCTCCCGGAAGATCAGCGTCGACGCAAAGGGGGAGATCCTCGAGTTGAAGAACACCATCAACGGGATGGTCGACCAGCTCAGGACCTTCGCGGCGGAAGTCACCCGCGTCGCGCGGGAGGTGGGAACGGAAGGGAACCTGGGGGGCCAGGCCCAGGTGCCGCTCGTCGCCGGTACCTGGAAGGACCTGACCGACAACGTGAACCTGATGGCGAGCAACCTGACCGGCCAGGTCCGCGGCATCGTGAAGGTGGTGACCGCAGTCGCGAACGGCGACCTCACGAAGAAGCTCTTCGTCGGGGCCAAGGGGGAGATCGCCGCCCTGGCCGACACGCTCAACGACATGACCGATACCCTCCGCACCTTCGCCGAGCAGGTCACCTCGGTGGCCCGGGAGGTGGGCATCGAAGGCAGGTTGGGCGGCCAGGCCAAGGTTCCGGGAGCGGCAGGGACCTGGAGGGATCTCACCGACAACGTGAATCAGCTCGCCGGGAACCTCACCACCCAGGTGCGCGCCATCTCCAATGTGGCCAGCGCGGTGATCGAGGGAGATCTGACCCGGACCATCGACGTGGAGGCGCTGGGAGAGGTGCTCGCCCTCAAGGACACGATCAACCAGATGATCGAGAACCTGAGGGATACCACGCAGACCAACCAGGAGCAGGATTGGCTGAAGACCAACCTGGCCAGGTTCTCCGGGATGATGCAGGGCCAGCGCAGTCTCCAGTCGCTTGCGGAGCTGATCATGTCGGAGCTCACCCCGCTGGTCTCCGCACAGCACGGCGCGTTCTTCATTGTGGAGGCGGAGAACGAACGACCGGTGCTCAGGCTGCTCGGCAGCTATGCCTATAGGAGACGCAAACAGATCTCGAACCGGTTCGAGTTCGGAGAAGGGCTCGTCGGTCAGTGCGCGCTGGAGAGGAAGACGATCCTCGTCACCAGCCTGCCGGACGGCTACATCGAGATCGGCTCAGGACTGGGGGAGGCCCAGCCGCGAAACGTCATCCTCCTCCCGGTCCTGTTCGAGGGGAAAATCAAGGGGGTGATCGAGCTGGCGTCGGTCCAGGAGTTCAGCCCGATCCACCTCACCTTCCTCGAGCAGGTCCTGGTCAGCATCGGCGTGGTCTTCAACATGATCAAGGTGAGCACCCGCACCGAGGAGCTCATCGAGGAGTTGAAGCGCTCCAACGCGGAGTTGGAGACGCGGACCAACGAGCTGGAGGACAAGGCGTCGCTCCTCGAGGTGAAGAACCGGGAGATCGCCGAGGCCAGCGCCTCTCTCGAGGAGAAGGCCAACCAACTCACCCACGTCTCCAGGTACAAGTCCGAGTTCCTCGCGAACATGTCCCACGAGCTCCGGACGCCGCTCAACAGCCTGCTCATCCTGAGCAAGCTGCTGGCCGACAACCCGGAACACACGCTAACCGGAAAACAGGTGGAGTACGCGCGGACCATCTACGCTTCGGGCAACGATCTGCTGGGCCTGATCAACCAGATCCTCGACCTCTCCAAGATCGAGGCGGGCCAGATGCAGGTCGAAAAGCAGAAGGTCTCGATCGAGGAGGTACGGGACTTCGTCGAGCGCACGTTCCGGCAGGTGGCCGTGCAGAAGGGGCTGGCGTTCTCGATCCGGATGGGGCCGGGGGCCCCTGCGTCGGTGACGACGGATTCCCAGCGTCTGCAACAGATCCTCACGAATCTGCTCTCCAACGCGTTCAAGTTCACGGAGCAGGGCGGGGTAGAGCTCGGCATCGAGCTCGCAGGCAGAGGCGTGAGCCTCCGGAACGAGGCCCTGCGCCGGGCGAGAGGGGTGATCGCCTTCGCGGTCTCCGACACAGGCATCGGGATATCCGAAGGCAAGCAGCAGCTCATCTTCGAAGCCTTCCAGCAGGCGGATGCGTCGACGAGCCGGACGTACGGAGGGACCGGCCTGGGCCTCCCCATCAGCCGCGAGCTCGCCCACCTTCTCGGCGGGGAGATCAGCCTGCGGAGCGCCGTGGGCGCGGGGAGCACGTTCACCCTGTACCTGCCGCTCACCGCGGATGATCTCGAGGAGCGCGGCGCTGAGCCCACCCTGCCACCGGGAGGGCCTGCGCCGAGCACCGCCCCCGAGGAGATCAAGGCGGACCTGGCCGGAAAGAGGGTGCTGGTCGTCGACGACGATGTCCGCAGTCTCTTCGCCGTGGCCAGCCTGCTCGAGCGCCAGGACGTCGAGGTGGTGCCCGCCGGAAATGCCCGGGAGGCCATCGAGCTTCTTCAAAGGACGCCTGATTTCGATCTCGTGTTGATGGACGTGATGATGCCCGGGATGGACGGCTACCAGGCCGCGAGCGAGATCCGCAGCATGCCGGAGTTCAGGGATCTGCCTCTGATTGCGCTGACGGCGAAAGCAATGCCCGGGGACCGGGAGAAGTGCCTCGAGGCCGGTTTCATCGACTTCATCCCCAAGCCGGTCGACGGCGGACATCTGGTTTCCGTGATGCGGGAGTGGCTGCACCCCTGAGGCGGAGTGGACGTGGCGACGTGGCGCAGATCTCTTCGGACAACGAGCGGGTCAACATCCTCCTGGTAGACGACCGGCCCGAGAACCTTCTGGTCCTGAAGGCGATTCTCTCGGACCCGGCCTACAACCTCGTGACGGCAACGTCCGGGCCTGAGGCGCTGAAGCACGTCCTCGCGAAGGACTTCGCGGTCATCCTGCTGGATGTGTTGATGCCCGGGATGGACGGCTTCGAGGTGGCCTCCCTGATCAAGAAGCGCCGGCGGTCCCACGAGACCCCGTTGATCTTCCTCACGGCGGCGGGCTCGGACGTCGGCCTGATCTACCGGGGCTACTCGGTCGGCGCGGTGGACTACCTGCTCAAGCCGGTCAACCCCGACGTGGTCCGCGCAAAGGTGGCTGTGTTCGTCGACCTCTTCCGCAAGGCCCGCCAGATCCAGCGGCAGTCGGAGCAGCTCCGCGCGGCGGAGCAACGTGAGAGGGAGATTCAGCTCGCCGAACTGAGGCTGGCCAGTGAGAGGCACTACCGCAATCTGGCGGAGGCCATTCCCCAGATCGTCTGGACCGCTCGTCCGGACGGAGCGGTCGACTACTGGAACCGGCAGTGGTCGGGATACACCGGGCTGGACTTCGACCAGGCACGCGGCTGGGGATGGGTCGCCGCGCTGCATCCGGACGACCAGGAGCCCTTCGTCGCAGGCTGGCGATCCGCCCTGGAGCGCGGATCGCTGTACGAAGCGGAGTGTCGCCTGCGGAGGGGCGGTGACGGGTTGTACCGTTGGCAGCTGTGCCATGCCGTTCCGGAGCGGAACAACGAGGGCCAGATCGTCGCATGGCTGGGGACCTTCACCGATTTCGATGATCAACGGAGAGCTCGCGCGGAGGCGCAGGAGGCCCTCCGCCTGCGCGAGGAGTTCATCGCCATCGCTTCACACGAGCTCCGGGCGCCGCTGACGACGCTGCGGCTTCAGCTTGGAGCGATGGAGCGCATCGTGTGCAAGCAGGAGGCGGAGGGGATCAGTGAGCGGCTCCCGAAAAGGATCGAGGCCGCCATTCGGCAGATCGACCGGATGTCGCGGCTGATTGGCAACCTGCTCGACCTGACCCGGATCACCGCCGGGAAGCTCAGCCTCGAACCCGAGTCGTTCGATCTCTCCGCGCTCATGGGAGACCTCGTGGAGACATTCGGGCAGAGCGCGGCGCGGGCCGGATGCAAGTTGGCGCTGCACGCCGAGGGTCCGGTCACCGGTACATGGGACCGGCTTCGCATCGAACAGGTGGCCACGAATCTTCTCTCCAACGCGCTGAAGTATGGGACGGGACACCCGATCGAGGTCTTCGTCTCCCAGGAGGGGGACAAGGCCAGACTCGAGGTGCGGGACCACGGACGCGGAATTCCGCAGGAAGACCTCGAGCGGATCTTCGAGCGGTACGAGCGCGCGATGGCGCGCGACAAGGCCGGACTGGGACTGGGCCTCTTCATCTCCCGTCAGATCGTGGAGGCGCACGGCGGGACGATCGGCGTGACCAGCGAGATCGGGTCAGGTTCGACCTTCACGGTTCAGCTTCCGCTCCACGCATCCTGCCGATCGACTGCGACATGCAACCCACCTGAGGAGGAACGACGATGAGCCGCGGTTTGCGCGAACAATTGATCGGCGCCTGGAAACTGGTGTCCTACGTGGAGAAGCCGGTGGACGGCTCGGCGGACTCGTACCCGCTGGGCGAGCATCCGCAAGGCATCATCATGTATACGCCGGACGGCTACATGTCCGCCCAGTTGATGAAACCCGGGCGCAGCGGCTTCGCCTCCGGCGACTGGTTCGACGGCACCGTGGAGGAATACCGCGAGGAAGCCTCGACCTACATCGCCTACAGCGGGCCGTTCAAGGTCGACGAGGACAAGCGCACGCTGACCCACAGCATGTTCGTGTCCCTGTTCCCCAACTGGACCGGCCAGACCCAGCCCCGCGTCGTCAGCCTCGACGGCGACATCCTCGAGCTCAGCACGGCCGCGCCGCTCCGCTCCAGGGGCCAGCGGGTGATGTCCTACCTGCAATGGCGGCGCGCGGCGCCGGAGTGATCGCGACGTACCCCTTCGAGAGTCTCCAGGGGCGCCGGTCGACCGAAGCGCGCCGCAGTGGAGGCGGGTCATCCCCCAGCAGATGAACCTCGGCGCGCTCCTCATCGACCGTGAGCAGCAGCTCACGCCTCAGGGGAGTAGTCGGTGTAGCCCTTCTCGTCGGGCGTGTAGAACGTTGCGAAGTCGGGCGCGGCGAGCGGCAGGCCTGCGCGCAGACGCGACGTCAGACGCGGATTCGCGATGAACGGCCGGGCGAACGCAATCAGATTGCCTCGGCCGGCAGCGAGGTCGGCGTTTGCGCGCTCGAGGTCGTAGCCGCCCGCGAGGATCACGGTACCGCCGAACGCCTTGACGATCTTCGCCTTCACGCTCGCGGGCACCGGCGGCATGCCCATCGAGGAGTGATCGACCACGTGCATGTATGCGAAGCCGAGCTTCGACAGCTCGCCGGCGAGCGTCTCGTGCACCGTCTCGACCTGATCGTCGTCGGAGCGCAGGCCGCCACCATTGCTGTACGGCGACACGCGCATGCCCAGGCGATCCCCGCCGATGCGCGCCGCCGCCCGTTTCGCCACCTGGACCGCGAAGCGGACGCGATTGGCGACGCTGCCGCCCCACTCATCATTGTTGCGCTGGTTCGCGGCCGTGTTGAGGAACTGTTCGATCAGATAGCCGTTCGCCCCGTGCAGCTCGACGCCGTCGAAGCCGGCCTCGATCGCGAGTTCCGCTGAGCGTGCGTGCTCCTCGATGGTGCGCTCGATGTCCTCGGGGGTCATGCCCTCGGGCGTCGGGATCGGGATCTGGCCCTTGCCGTCGACCCACATCTTGCCGTCCCACGACACGGCCGACGGCCCGAGCACGCGTGCGCCGCTCGGCAGGTTGTCCGGGTGACCGACACGACCGGTGTGCATGAGCTGGACGAAGATGCGCGAGCCCGCGGCATGGACCGCGTTTGTCACCCTTTTCCAACCAGCGACGTGCTCTGCGTTGAACAGGCCGGGGATGCGCGCGTAGCCGAGGCCGTCGGGAGAGGGCGACGTGCCCTCGGTGATGATGAGCCCCGCCTCGGCGCGCTGCGCGTAGTAGCGCGACATCAGCTCATTGGGCACGTTGCCGATTGCGCGCGAGCGCGTCATCGGCGCCATCACGATGCGGTTCGCGAGGGACACTCGGCCGAGCGTGTAGGGGGTGAAGAGGCTCGGGGCAGTCGTCGGGTTCGTCATGGCTCTCTCGGTGCTTTCAGGGATGGGGAGCTGCAACCATTGGAAGACCGAAGGAAATTTCCGATGAGCAGATCGTCGTCGCCGCGCGGCGCTGCTTCCTCAAGCGCGGCGCGGGCGTGTCGGCTGCCGACATCGCGCGCGAGCTCGGCGTGAGTCACACAACTCTGTTCAACCGGTTTGGCTCGAAGGAGGGGCTGATGATCGCGGCCCTCGGGCCCCCTGAAAGGGTTCCGTGGGTGGCTGCGCTCGATGCTGGGCCGGACGACCGCCCGCTTCGCGAACAGCTCGTTGAGAACGCCAAGGTCATGTCCGCCTACTTCCAGGAGTTGCAGGCAGGGCTTGGGGTGTTGCAGGCCGCCGGCATCGACCCCATGAAGGCCTACCGCGGGCGCAAGGGCGAGTCGCCGCCGGTGCAAGCGTATCGGTCGCTGGTTGCGTGGCTCGAGCGCTCACAAAGTCAGGGACGCCTGGCCAGCTGTGACGTCGAGACGTTGGCGTGGACAATCCTTGGCTCACTGCATGGTTGGGCGTTCACCGCCCGCGTCTGCGGCGAGTCGACGTCCCCTGCTGCCGGCGAGCGCTACGTCGAGCGCTTCATCGATCTCTTGTGGGGCGGAATCGGAGGCGGGAAGCCGTAGGCAGCCGGTCGCGGCTGCCGAGCCTGCTCATCGCCGCGGCGGTGGCGGCGGAGAAGAGCCGCGCGAAGAAGGCGGCGCCTCCTCGCCCCCGCCGAGCGTGAACGTGGCGAAGACCGGGTAGTGGTCGGAGCCTCCGGCCTTGATCACCCTCGCCGATTCGAAGCGCACGTCCCTGCCGAGAATGTGATCGACCTCCCAAACTGCTGGGAAGGCGGAGGTCGCACCTGGGAACGTGGGTCCACAACGCTGCTCCGGAAGCTCGCACGAACGCCGATAGCCCGCCTCGGCGAACAGGCGCATCGCCCTCTCATCTGATCCCTCGTTCATGTCGCCGAGGAGCAAGACCGGCTGCTTCTCCTTCGCGTATCGGCGCACGACGAACGCCGCCTGCTTCTTCCGGAGGTCCGCGTTCCTCTTCATCATCGCGGAGAACGACTCTCCCTTCTTCTGCCCCGAGACCGGCGGAAACAGGTGCAGGCACGCCACCCGCACCCGGCCCTGGTCCGTCACGACCCGCGCCTCCACCGCCGGCATCCTGTGCGGCCGCTGCTGGAACACGGTCACGTTCTTCAGGGGAAACCTGCTGGCGATCCCCACGCCCCAGGTTCCGCTCTTTGGATGGAAGGAGCGGAAGCGGAGCTCGTCTCCGAAGCGGTCCTCGAAGGCGCGGACGAACTTCGGGGTGAGCTCGGTGAGGCAGAGCACGTCGGGGTCGGCGCGCTCGATCGTCTTCAGCGTCGCCTCTACATCGGTCGCGTCGTACAGGACGTTGTACGCCATCACGGAGAGCGCACGCCGGGGCGCCGTCGCATGAGCAGACGTCGCTGCCAAAGCCGCGAACAGGCCCAGCGCGACCGAAACGAATCCTGATGGGCGCATGCAGTCAGTCCTCCTCACGCGCGTCCGGCGTGGCCATCCAGACGCGCGGCGGGCCTTCATGCAGGGGGCATTCCAACGAACCCGTCGATGCCGAAGCTGAGCGTCGGCAGCATGCCCAGGAAGCTCGCGACGCGACCGCGCTAGAGGCTGGCCGGAGCGTGCGTCGACATCAGACCGCAGCCTTCGAGTCGCCGTCGATCGGGAACATCTGGCCCGAGATAGAGCGGGCATTGGGGCCGGCGAGAAACAGCACGAGGGCGGCGATGTCGGCGGGGTCGACGAACTGCTTGATCGACTGGTTTGCGAGCGCGCTCTGCATCTCCTGTTCGACGGTGCGACCGGATGCCGCAGCACGGCCCTGCATCACGGAGACGATGCGGGGGCCCTCGACGGCGCCCGGGTGGATCGTGTTCGAGGTGATGCCGAACTCGCCGAGCTCCATCGCGAGGGTCTTCGCGAAGCCGACCAGACCCCACTTGGTGGTCGAGTAGGCGACGCGGTTGGGGTAGCCGAAGCGGCCCGCGAGCGACGACATCGTGACGATCGTGCCGGCATCGGACTGCTTCAGCAGCGGGATGGCCCGCTGGGTGATCAGGAAGGTGCCGGTGAGGTTGACCGAGATGACCGACGCCCAGGCATCGGCGGGGTACTCGGCGACCGGCACGGTCGGTCCGGCGATGCCGGCGTTGTTGACGAGGACGTCGAGCCCGCCCAGCTGGGCGCGCACGTCGTCGAAGAGGGCGTCGACCGCGGCCGGG